>NZ_DS989859.1:60806-101478 GCF_000155555.1 Coleofasciculus chthonoplastes PCC 7420 | reverse complement strand
TAGCCTTACTTTTGCTATAACAGTCCAATTTATTGTGAACACACAAAAAACATTACAACCAATTGCCGACTAAGATAAACGGTGCCCAATAGTAGGGATGGTTATAGCCTTGTTGCAATAAACTTAATTGGGCATGGCGCAAGGCAGTCGCTTTATTGAGAGTTCCCTGGTTCAGTTCTTTGTAGAACTCTACCATGAGTTGAGCGGTGGAATCATCTTGTACTGACCAGAGTGTCGCCAGCGTGCTGCGTGCCCCTGAGCGAGTGGCAATTCCAGCTAAACCTAGAGCCGCTCGCTGATCACCTATAGCGGTTTGGCAGGCACTCAGAACCAGTAATTCAATCGGATAGTCGGGTTCAACTTGAGTGGAACGTAGGAGAGTCTCGAAGTCTTTGGCTTTAATTTTTTTATCCCACGCCAGAATAAATGTTTCTTCTGGATCAGAACTAAACTGACCATGAGTGGCTAAATGAACCACTGAAAATGGCTGGGTTTGGAGGTTATCGGTCAGGTTGACACTGGTAAAGTCCTGATTTAGAAGTTGTAAGGCGGGAACCTTATTCGTAATTTGCGACAATTCCCACTCGACGGCAGGTAGGGGCGAAAACCCCGAAATGGACTGACTCACGCCTGCGGTTAAGACTTTCAGTTGCCCGGGGATTAGGGGTTGCGGTGAGAGCAGGTGTAAGCTGGGGGCGATAGCTAGGCTATAGGTTTCTACGAGATAGTGTTGACCATCGTATAGGGCTGCCATGGGTAGATTCCGCAAGGAACCATCAAGGACAAAGACTAACGTGGTGATGTCGCTTTGGGCTAATTCAGTCTCAGCCGGACGGATCAGCCAGTCGTAGAGGTTTTGCGCCAAGGGCAAACGTTCTTTTTTTAAAGAGGTGGGTCTCAGGGATTGGCGCATTTGGTGAATGATTTGTTCAACTTGGACAGAGGAAGCCTGAGTCGCATAGTGGCGTAAGGGTTGCCCCGGTAAAGATAAGATAACTTCTAGTCGGTCAGGTAAGATAATCGGATAGAAAACGGCAGCGGTGGGATCAATGTGATCAATTTGTTGGGGTTGACTGGTTAAACAGGCTTCTTGGAAGAAGTTATCCAGTTCTGCTAGTTGTAGGGATTCAATTACCTCACGGGCTTGTTTGAGGTGGGCTTGGCTCACCTCTTTTTCACCGGGAAGGGGTTGCAGGAGTAAGCCGACGAACTCCCGATAGACGGGTTCTACACTCTCGCGGAAGGAAAATTGAACGGTGTCGTTAATGGCGACTAAATCAGTACGGAGTGATTGCAAGGTGTTCACGGCTTGGTCATAAGCTGCGATCGCACCTTGGGTATTGCCTTGAGCCTTGAGTAATCGTCCCAGTTGCCATTGCCAGCGATAGGCAAGTTCTGGCGCCTTGATGGATTGAGCTAAGGTTAAAGCCTGTTCGGTGAGGGTTTGGGCGTTAGCGAGTTGCTGAGTTTGTTCGTAGAGTTGACCCAGATAACCGAGGGCGTAGGCTTCCACCTGTCGATCTTTCAGGGTTCTGGCTTGTTGGGTAATGGTGGCGAGTAACTGGGCAATTTCTGGGACGTTCCCAGATGCATCATGGCTCATCTGCATCAGGCTGCGGGCGACGTTAATCTGGGCATAGAGGGTTTGGCGACTGACGGGGAGTTGGGCGAGTTGGGGTTGCAGTTGAGTCCACAACTGGCGGGCGGCTTGTTGCTGCTGAGTTTCGACGAATAAACTAAGCTGATTGGCTTGAGCCTGGAATTGGAGAGTTGGGGAAACCGTGGTGGCGGCGGCTTGTTGGTAAAATTGGATGGCGTCTTCGATTTGGTTTTGGGAACGGGCGGTATTGCCGAGACTAAAGAGGATGGCGGTACTATCTGGGGGGGAAGGTAAGGTTTTCGCGATCGCCAAACTTTGTTCGAGGATTTGTCGAGATTGGTTTAAGTCGCCAGTAATCCGCAGCAGATCACCGAGCGATCGTAATCCGGCTATCTTAGTCAGGGAATCTGGTTGGGCGGCTAAGGTTTGCCGGATTTGGTCTAACAGGTTTCTCGCCCGCAGGTAAAGCCCCAAGGCTCTCATGGCGTGGGTTTGGTTAATTAAGCTGCGTGTGACGCCTGTTTTATCTCCGACTTGTTGATAGGTTTTCGTGGCTTGTTCCCAGGTAGCGAGGGCGAGTTCGGCTTGTCCTTGTGCCAGTTGCAGATGACCTTGGGTATTGAGGGCTTGAGCTAATATTTTTAAGGGGTTTTGGGATGTGTTTGGGTTGGGGGTGGACAGTAAGGTAAGGCTGGTTTCAATGGCTTGATTGGCTTCATGCCATTGTCCCAACTGGCGATAGGCTAATGCCAGATTACTCAGCACCATGGCTTGATTTAAGGTATCGCCTTGAGTTGTAAAGGTGTCTAGGGCTTGTTTCCAGATAGTTATCGCTGCCGCATATTGTCCCCTTTGATAATCGTTTTTACCTTGGTGTACGAGTTGGGAGGTATTAGTGTTTAGAGACTTGATCACAGGTGACGTTTGGGCAGTCGTTTCTACTTGAGTTACGGTTGCTACGGTTGGGGATATAGGCAGATTCAACAATAGCGTCATCAGAGTAACGCTGATTGCCAAACCCAAATACTTGAGGAATTTAGGTTTAAACCATAATGTCAAAAATTGCGAAATCCTTGTAGTGCGAGCATCTTGCTCGCTACCCATTCCCAATTTAAATGCGTGACAGCTTAAGCTTTTGTCTTCACTATTGCCCATTCCCCATTCCCGCTTCGCGTAGCGCTATACCTAGTAATCTGAACAATTAGCCGGGTTATTCCAGTTCCCAGAAGGTGTAGCTGTAGGAAATTCAGCCACTAAAATAATCTGTCCATCCGCCGTTTTCACCCAACCTTGAGCCTCGATAATTTGATTGGGAGAATCATTTTGTCCCCTCTCCATTTCTGCTTGTACCTGCATCTGTGTCTCCTCTGACAGAGTGCCTAAATCATCTAAAACAGTATCCAAGGTAAGCACATCATCCGGAGTGGGTGGCACACCGCCTCGCCCTGTCACCACAAATCGACTACCGCCATTCTTACCCATTGCGGGACAACCTTGGATAATTTGCCCCGTCGGGTCAACAAAATTGCTGGGTAATTCTGTCAGTCCCCGACTAGGATCAAGGGGGCTATTGAGTGTAACATTACCCGGAGAACCAAATTGGGAACTGGCATCAATATCATTCGTGCGATTTTCGGCAATAGCTGGACGTTCTTGAATCCCGAAAATCCCTTGACCTGAGATAGTAATGTTACCGCCGTCACCCTGATCAGCTTTGGCAATAATATCACTACCATTCGCACCATCTGGGGGTAAGACGATTAAGTAGCGAGTATCAATATTGATATTACCGCCATCAGCATTACTAAAGGCTTCGGCAGAAATTAAACTTTCGTTGCTCATCAGCAACACATCCGATAGATTGAGGTTGATATTTGCCCCTTCCTGGGCGTTAGTGCCTCCAGTTTCTGCTGTCAGTTTGCCTTGGTTGAGGTGTAAAGAATTGGTAGTAATTAGCAGATTTCCGGCTTGTCCAGAGGGACTACTAACGGTGACGGCGGCTTGATCCTGAACAGACAGTCGTCCTGTTTTAATGGTTAAGTTTCCTGCTGTACCGCCTTGAGTGGCTTCTACCGATAAACCTCCGTCTCCATTTAAGTCTACAGATTCGGTGGCATTGATAGTTAAGCTGCCAGCTTTCCCTGTTTGAGTTGATGCCGCAATCAGACTATTGTTGACATCTAAGGTGTCTAAACTTTGTAGGGTAATGTCTTGACTTTCACCAGAGATGTTGGAGGCGGAAACTTGCGAATTCTCTGTTAGGGTTAACTGTTGAGTATTTAGGGTGACACCGCCTGCTTTCCCACCTTCCGCAGTCGCGGCGACGGAGAGGCGACTATTATCACTCACTTGCACTAAATTAGCCGGATTGGAGTTAGTATTAATAGTTAAACTTCCCGCTTCACCCGTTTGAGTCGAGGCGGATATAGCACTGTTGTTGCTAATTGTCAAAGTATCCAACCCTTCTAGGGTAATCCCCTCACTACGACTAAAGATATTAGAGGCTAATATCTGTGCCTCATTTTCCAGAGTCAACTGCTGGGTATCGAGACGAACTTCTCCCGCATTGCCACTGCTTATCGCCGCCGCCGACAGTTCCACGCCATCAGTGAGGGTAAATTGGGGAGTCGTGACCAATACATTCCCCGCATCACCTGTACTGCGGCTTTCTACCGCTAACCGTCCCTGTCCCGCAATAGTAATCGCTTGCGGCGCACTCAGGATTAAATCGCCACCTTTACCACTCCCAGAGGTAGAAGCTGATACTTGGGAGTCAGGCGCTAGGGTAATATCTAGCGTTGATTGATCCTGATAGGGTTTCAGAGTTAATGTTCCGGCGGGGGTTGGTCCCTCAGTTTCGGCAAAGACACCCACGATTCCGGCTAAATTCATAGTCGAGGCATTTAAGGTAATACTCCCCCCGCCCTCTGTATTCGTGGCAGTTTCAGTAGCAGTGGCGGTGATCCGGGCAGTGTCAGAGAGGGTTAAGCTGGGGGTATTGATAATAATGCTGCCAGCTTTACCTGAGTCACGGGTTTCGACCGACAAAATCGGGGAAAAATCATCCACACCAATACCCAGATTCACCGCCGTGGGAGCATTAATTTCAATTGTGCCACTATCGCCACTCCCGTCGGTGAAGGCAAATACTTTGGCTCCCCTGGCAACGGTTAAGGTGGAGGTATCGAGGGTAATGGTTCCGGCGTTTCCCTCTGCTGTGGTTGAGGTAGACAGTTCAGTTTCTTGGATATCTAAATAGCGACTGGTCATCTGAATGTTACCCGCATCACCTGCGCCTGAGGTTTCTGTGGTAATCCGTCCTTCTCCCTGAATCGTTACCGAATCGGGAGCGATTATTGCTAAATTGCCCCCAGTTCCCTGATTAGAGGTCGAGGCAGAAATAGACGTATCCTGTTCCAGATTAATGTTTAGGTTTTCTCCATTGGGGTGAGATTGAAGGGTAATGTCTCCCGCATTGCCAAGATCGTCTGTAGTGCTGATGATATTGGCTCCGTTTTGTAGGGTTAACGCTGGGGTGGTGAGGGTAATCCGTCCAGCATTGCCTTCATTGGTGGTGCCTGCAAATAGTCCGCCACGCTGAAGTTCCCCTTCATGGGAATATACACCTTGGAACGTGATGCCTTCTCCAGCATTGATATCGATAGTTCCGGCATTTCCGAGGTTACTGGTATTACTAATAATTTGACTGTTATTGAATGTAACTAAACCGGGGCTGCTTAAAGTGACATTCCCTGCTTGATCACGACCATTGGTGTCACTTTCAATGGAACTATCGTTGACGGTGAGATTACCTGAACTGGTGACAGTGACATCGCCCGATTGTCCTTGACCACCAACCTCCAAGGTTATGGGAAAAGGAAAAAATGGTATTTGCACTTCCACACGTCTGCTCGTCAGGATACGGGTATTGGCAATGGATAAATCTCCAAACCCATTGATCACAACATCTCCAGCTTCAGCAGAAGAGGATAGCGTTAAGATTTCCAGATTGGTTATGTTGTTTTGAGCAGCTATCGTAACATTTCCACCCCTTCCTGCTGTGCCTCTCTGAGAGAAGGCGAAGGAAGACAGGAGTGAGTCACCAGACGTTCCGATAATATCGCCACCTTTAGCCATCAGAGAAATTTCTCCCCCATTCCCGGCATTTGCCAAGATAGAGACCGAGCTGGAATCCAAATCAGCGTTGGTCGTAATATCACCGGAATCAGAAGAGAGAATAATCGCCCCTCCATTCCCAGTACTCCCAGAGAAAGAAAACGATCTGGAGTTCAACCGTTGGTTGGTCGTGATATTACCGGAAACAGAGAACAGAGAAATCACCCCCCCATTCTCAGACGCTCCATACAGTGAGAACGACGAGGAATCCAAATCAGCGTTGGTCGTAATATCACCGGAGTCAGAAGAGAGAATAATCGCCCCTCCATTTTTGGCAGCTACCCCCTGTGAATACGATCCGGAGTTCAAAGAATCGTTGGTCGTAATATCACCGGAGTCAGAAGAGAGAATAATCGCCCCCCCATTCCCAGCAACGCCACCGAAAGACTGCGATCCGGAGTTCAACCGTTGGTTGGTCGTGATATTACCGGAAACAGAGGACAGAGAAATCGCCCCTCCATTCTCCGCAACCTGATTCTGCGAGTTTGACTCCGATATCAACTTACCGTTGGTCGTGATATCACCGGAAACAGAAGACAAAGAAATCGCTCCCCCATTCCTGGCAAATCCCCATGAGAAAGACGAGGAATCCAAAGAACTGTTGGTCGTAATATCACCGGAGTCAGAAGAGAGAAGAATCGCCCCCCCATCCCCAGAGTCCCCACCGTAAGAGTCCAACGAGTACGAACTCAAAGAATCCTTGGTCGTGATGTCACCGGAAACGGAGGACAAAGAAATCGTCCCCCCATCCCCCAAGTCCGAGTACGAACTCAAAGAACCGTTGGTCGTGATATCACCGGAAACAGAGGACAAAGAAATCGTTCCCCCATCCCCAAAGTCCCAGTACGAACTCAAATCAGAGTCCGAGTACGAATTCAAAGAACCGTTGGTCGTGATATCACCGGAAACAGAGGAAAGAGAAATCGCTCCCCCATCCCCAGAGTTCGAGTCCGAATTCAAAGAACCGTTGGTCATAATATCGCCACTGGCTCTCAGAGTAATTGCCCCTCCCTTAACCGAAGAGGAAGAATCGATGGTTTCTACAGTGATACTGCCACTAGCATCAAGACTAATCGTGCCAGCATTAACAGGATGGTTCGTCTCCAAATTTTCCACACTGATGCTACCGTTGGTGGCATTGAGATTGATTGAGCCACTCTTTCCAGTAATCGGAGTTTTAAATATCAGTTGTGTCCCAATCGCTTCTCCCCAAGGTGCAGTATCACCAGCCCGGAATAACGTGCCAGAATCCCCACTATAATTATCAGTTACACTCAAAGTCCAAGTTCCTGTGGGATTCTCACCCTGAAAAACCGCCAATCCTCCAACACCTTCAGGTTGAAATGTTCCATTATAAGAACCCAAATATATACTAATATTCGATACAGCACTAGCCGGATTAATACTCGTCGTCGCTTCATCATCGAGTAGGGTGTCCTGGAAATTATCATCGGAAAAATCAAAGGATTCCACACCACTGAACAACTCTAACTCTGTCCCACCTGGTGAGCTAAGAGAAACATCAAGATTGCTATGGCTAGTATGTTGTGCCGAAAACCGCACATCCAGATTCTCGACAGTTGACACCGAATCAGGCACAGTGAAGGTGAAGATAGTGGTTGTTCCATTGTCCGGAATCGGTCCACCTGCATCTACATCTACTGTTGCGATCAAGTCACCTCCCTCAACCGCACCTACGGTATCAATATGTCCCAAGGTCAAATTCGCCCCGGCAATCCCAATATCCCGTCCATTCGTATAGAGGGTATCTTTGAGAGTATCCTCCATCACCACCGAACCCACCCCGTCACTATCTGCATCGGCAGTTAACGCAATCCCCCCACTTCCAGAGGCAAAGTCTAAAGCATCATCGGTTAAATCTTCAATCCGAATATCATTCGTTGCCTGTAAAATAACAGTCGTATCCCCCGATAACCCCTCCAACTCCGACTCATAAATTGTCGTCGGTGCCGCATCATTAATCTCACTCAATGGCGCACTCAAAATCGCCCCCGTCACCCCGGAATTATTCCCAGCAAACGTATCCGTACCATCCGCCGCACTGTCTCCAGAACCATTGGCAATCACAATATCCGTCGGGTCAAGCAGTAACGTCCCCGATACCCCATTCACCGCCGTTGTATCCACCGTTCCCCGAAATATCAGCTGTTCCTTTCCCGATACCTCGACGAACCCACCATTTCCCCCATCAACTCCCCCACGGGCGCTAATTGTGCCATAAAAACCTGTCACTTCATCTGCCCAAACGAAGACATTACCCCCATCGCCCGTTGTCAAAGCATCCGCGTTAATCGTTACACCTGAACCAATGAAAGTACGCAACGCATTGGCAACATCACCCTTACCCTGAAACCCTCCGCCAATCAATACCGTGCCACCACCCGTCTCGGCGGACACATCAATCTCAGCATTATCTAACAACCCCACCCGTTCTCCTAACACCTGCACCAACCCCCCTGGTGCGATGAGAGAACCTGTACTGGTAACAATGCTGCCGAATAACGTCACCGATTCTCCTGAATTGACCGCTAAATTTCCCTGATTAGAGATAGTTCCTCTCAGTGAATTCGTTCCATACTGCAATCCGGGTGTGATATTAATCGTCAACAATGGCGGCGCTTGGGGATTCGTGGCGCTAAACTCACTGCCATCAGGAAACGTAAAACGATTGGCGCCAGAGGCAAAAAAGGAACCGCCAATATCCAACCGGGCATTCTCCCCGAAAATTATCCCATTGGGATTAATTAAGAATAGATTCGCCGTGCCATTCGCCCGAATCCACCCATCAATATCGGAAATCTTAGCACCCGTTACCCGCCCAAAGATATTCTCAATATCCAGAGCATTATTAAACAATGCCTCATTCCCCGTTGGCACAGAAAATTCTTCAAAACTATGGAACAGGTTTACCCCTCGCACCGTTCCCCCATCAATCTGGCAAATTGGACACCCCGTCACCTGAGAATTTACCGGCAGAGTATTATCGGGAACAACTTGAGCGGAAGCCGGACTCAGATGCGCCAACAAAGCCAAAGCCATACTGCTCATCATTGAAACTCGAAATCTCGCCTGTGCCATAGCTGATGAAATATGGGGGGTAACTAGGTTCTCCTCCTACTATAGTCCGGGTTAAATCTATCGGCAATAATTCACTGGACTTTGGACAAACAAAGTGCCAAAGTGCGATCGCGGTTGGGAATCTGGTGTTTTTTGAACGGGTTTCAGGTTAATATTAAAATATGATATTGGGACATAAAACCAAATGTAGGGGCGGGTTTAGGAACAAAATTAATGGAGCCACCAATCACCTTTATACAAAACCCGCCCTGCCCCAATCTTTCACTAATTCCCTAAAGTCCCAATTTCGACATTTTTTTGGTGCGATCGCGGTTGAGAATAAGGTGGGTTTTGTTGTCCATTGATCGGTGGGGGAGGCGGGTTTGTGTTCCATTATCGTGAGAGGGCGGGTTTTGTTGTCCATTATCGGTGAGGGCGGGTTTTGTTGTTCCATTATCGGTGAATATCTGAATTTAGTCCCTAAACCCGCCCCTACAATTGTCCCTAAACCCGCCCCTACAATTGTCCTAAACCCGCCCCCCCGTCTGTTGATCCTTTACCACTGGGGTAAATTCATCATTAACTGTTCTGCGGCTTGCCGATTCAATGGCTTGGAGAAAAAGTATCCCTGACCATATTCACATCGCCGCCCTCTCAGTTGGGCTAACTGCATATTCGTTTCTATCCCTTCTGCCACAACATCCATGCCTAAATTGTGCGCTAAGGTCACAATCGCTTGCACAATCTCTCCATTTTCTCCTGCATCCCCCATCCGACTGACAAAGGAACGGTCAATTTTTAAGGCATCAATGGGAAACTGATGTAAGCGACTTAACGACGAATAGCCAGTGCCAAAATCATCAATGTACAACTGAATATTCAATGCCTTAAGTCGCTCCAATAAAGCCGACGCCGAATCGGAATGTTCCATAATGCCGCTTTCGGTAATTTCTAACTTGAGAGTGCTGGGATTGACCTCTGTCTCTTGAATAATTTGGGCAATTTGCTCAATCAAATTCGTTTGGGAAAACTGTTTCCCCGACAAATTAACGCTCATGGTTAACGGGGGATAGTGGGGAAACTGTTGTTGCCATTGGCGTAGCTGATAGCAGGATGTTCGCAACACCCACTGACCAATGGGAATAATTAAACCTGTTTCCTCGGCTAACGGAATAAACGCGCCCGGTGAAATCATTCCCTGTTCTGGATGCTGCCAACGCACCAGCGCCTCAAACCCGGTAATTTTACCTGTCCCCAAGGAAATAATCGGTTGGTAATAAACCTCAAGTTCTTGGCGTTCAATTGCCCATCGCAGTTCAGTTTCCAAGCGTAACTGGGCAAGGGCGCGACCAGACATGGCGGTGTCAAACATGACATAACAAGCGGTTCCCTGAAGTTTTGCCCGATGCATGGCGGTATCGGCATCTCGGAGCAAATCCTCCGCTCGGTGATACCCCATACCACTCAGGGCAATCCCGATACTGGCTGTGGCAAACACCTCATACCCATCTAAGTTAAATGAGGATTCCAACGTTTGGTGAATCGATTTGGCGATATCTGTGGCTGCTGCCGTATTGGGGATATCATCCAGTAGAATCGTAAATTCGTCCCCCCCTAACCGGGCTAAGGTATCGCTAGGGCGTAAGCACCCTTGTAATCGCTCTGCGATCGCACTCAGCAGTCGATCGCCGACCAGATGCCCTAAACTATCATTAATCACCTTGAAACGGTCTAAATCCAAGACAATCACCGCACATAAATAGTCCCAGCGTTGCCCTGCCCGTCGCAACGCATACTCCAGCCGATCCATGAATAATGCCCGATTCGGTAATCCGGTCAATACATCGTGGAAGGCATCGTGGAGTAACTGTTCCTCCATGCGTTTGCGATCGCTAATATCCACCACCTGACTAATGTAGTGTAAGGGTTGACCTTGAGCGTCTCTGACCAACACAACCTTCAAAATAGCATTGACAATCCTGCCAGATTTTGATATTAATCGCCGTTCAGTTTGCAGATGAGAGAGTTCCCCCTGCAACAAGGATTGGTGTTGGGTAAAATGGAGTGCCCGTTCAGTCGGGTGGCTAATTTCTGTAAACGTAAGAGCCAACAGTTCTTGAGCCGTATACCCCAAAGCGTCACACAATGCCTGATTAACCTTGAGGAATTGACCCTCCAGGGATGTCATTGCCATGCCAATGGGAGCCAGTTCAAAGGTGAGGCGAAATTGCTCCTCACTTTTGAGTAAAGCCGCTTCTGCCTGTTTGCGTTTGGTCATATCGGTAGCAATTCCATCCATGCGAATGGCAATACCCCTATGGTCATAAATTAGGCGGGCGCGATCGCGCAGCCAACGCACTTCGCCATCCGGTCGTACAACCCTATATTCTAGATCTTTACTCCCCTGGTGCATCATTCGATTAGATGCCCTCTCCACCCGTTGGCGATCATCAGGATGAATGACGAACTGCCAGAGACTGGGACAATCCACAAAGTCGGATACGGGGCGACCATAAACCCTTTCTGTCGCCGGATTCAGGTAAATAAACTGTTGATTTTCCAGAGACGCTGACCAGACCACATCATCTAGAGACCTGAGAATACTATCCAGCTTTTCCTCACTCTGTCGTAGGGCTTCCTCTGCCTGTTTCCGTTTAGTAATATCGGTTTGAATCCCGACAAAGTGGGTTAAATAGCCGTCTCCATCAAAGACGGGCGACACATAGAGTTCATTCCAGAACGTGCTGCCATCTTTGCGATAGTTCTGTAGAATGACATGGCACTCTCGTTGCTCTTGAATCGCTGTCGCTAACTTAGTCACCCCGGCTTGATTATAATCAGGTTCTTGCCAGAAACGGCAGTTGTGTCCAATCACCTCCTTTGCGGTATAACCCGTCATTGACTCGAAGGCGGGGTTGACGTAAATTACCGGATTATCCGGCTGATTGGGGTCAGTAATAATCACCCCATTATTACTCGCCGCGATCGCTCGCTGCATCAGATAGAGATTCGCCTCTGACTGCTGATGTCCAATCGCCAAGGCTAAAACATTGGCAACCGCTTGGAGAAAGTGAATGTCATCTTCACTAAAACGGCGCTGGCTGGTGGTATGCGCCCCCAACACTCCAAAGGGTTGCTCTTGACCCGGAATCACCACACTCACACCACTGACTACGCGATGATTGTAGAGCAGAGGGGGTCCACTAAAGCGAGTATCAATCGGTAGATCTTCAACCACAACAGGTTCTTGAGATATCAGATTATAACCCGCTTGGGAATTCCTGTTGGCACCGACTAAAGCATACCCAACTAATCCCGGCGACCAACCCACACCCGCTTTTAGTAAAAACACATTACCATTGGGTAGGAGTTCTAACACTTTGCAATACTCAACCTCTAAGGTTTGAGCAATCGTACTTACCGCTTCGTCCATCAGGGTATTTAAATCCAGTCCCGAAAGCGCCCGTTGGCTCAATTTAGCGATAGTTGCTTGCTGACGCGCCCGTACTCTCAGTTCTTGGTCTGGCTGTTCTCTATGGGTCAGATCTCGAATAACCAGTTGGGTTGCTCTTTGACCTTGATAAATGGCGGGTAAACGGGCAATTTCCACATCAATGATCTGACCGTCTAACTGTACAATTTGTTCGGTAACAAATTTTGTGGGTAAGGTTAGGGCGTGAGGTGGATTCGACCTTCGTTTGTGATCAGAGAATTTCTCTGTATACTCAGAACCAATAACTTGGTGATCTTCCCTATCTCTCTGATTTCCCTGATCCTTAGGGTTAAAGTCTGACCAAGGTTTACCGATAAGTTGGTTGTGACTAATGGTTCCCAGTAGTTTGACACCTCTAGGATTGATATAAACCAGGGTTCCCTGATGTTCGAGGGCGATCGCGTTGGGAGATTGTTCGACCAACGTCCGATAGCAAGCTTCACTGTCTTTGAGAACGGCTTCTGTTTGCTGATATTGGGTAAGTTGCTGGTAGGTATCACTGATATCATGGAATACACTCAGAATTGCTTTTTCCTGATTTAAGGTCAACACCTGCATCGATACTGTTACCCACAACGGCGTGCCATTAATTGTATGAACGCAAAGTTCCTCATTCTGGACAACACCCTTTTGGTCTAATCTGGCTAACAGTCTTTGCCAGTCGGCAGGATTTTCATAAAAATCGGGCATTGAGTTACCGACTAACTCTGAGGTAGCAACACCAAATAGTACGTTCGCGTGGGAATTTCCGTAGACAATCGTGCCATCAGAGACTCGTGCGATCGCGACAGGTACAGGAAAGGCTTGAGTAATCGCCCGAAATTGTTCTTCTTGCTGTTGCAGTTCGGCGTTAGTGTGTAGACAGTTTGCTATCTCTTGCTTCAGTTCATCCGACTGGGCGATCGCGCTGCCTTGATCGTACAATTTGCAAGTATAATACTCTTCCGAGTTAGAGTATGAAGGGGACAAAATGTCTAGCTTCTTGACCTTGGCAACAAACGGTAACCATTGCCATAAGCCGATCGACAGCAGTGCAAATCCCAGCAGATAGACCAGTGTCATTGGAATCGGCGTATCGATTAGATTCAGGTTTAGGGTGGTCAAACCAAAAGTACGGTTAACTAAATCCATAAACCCATCCAGACAAATTAAGCCGTAACCCGCCAGCATATAGAACCAGCCCGGTTTTCGTTCAATCTGTGATTTTGAGCCGATCCACCACAAATAACCAAGAATAGGCATCATTAGGGACACCCTGAGGCTCCCGATTACAATTTCCCTCATAATTCATTTAGGGCAAGCGTGAGTCATCAACAAAAGGAACAGTCTATTTTGGAAGATCCAAACGTTTGTCAGATGTTTTCTTAAAAACGAAATAACACCAAACATTCACCTTAACTGGCTAAGAGTAGAACTCCCTGGTGTCAGATTAAGTTTAGTCCGATGCATCTGCCCTGATATTTCTTCGCCAGAGTGGTATATTCAGTAATTTTTCAGCAACATCTGCTTATTGACACCAACTTGGGGATAAAAAGGAACAGTAGATTGGTGACGACAAGTACGTCGCCATCTGTTTGTATATTAGAACACTAACTTCGTCTTAGCCGTTGACAAAATCGTCATACTATGCATTGAAAAAGCGAGTATTCTAGTCTGATTTTCCCAATCCAGTACCAGCGCCCATAGGATGACTTGACTGACTCTAGCCCTATAGTCTCTTGTCCCTTCAAAGACGCTCAGCCAATCTCAACTTGGCAGAACGAGCACGGGGGTTTTCATCCCGTTCCGTGGGTTGTGGAGTTATGGGTTTTTTGGTAAGCACCCGCAATATTGGTGAATCCCGCAAGTGGTGTTTAACCAGACGGTCTTCCAAGCTGTGAAAACTAATAATACCAATTCTGCCGCCTGGTTTTAACCATCTAGGCGCACAATTGAGAAATTTTTCTAGGGAGGATAATTCTTGATTAACGGCAATGCGAAGCGCTTGAAAGGTGCGCGTGGCGGGGTGAATCCTACCATAACGGTATTTTTTGGGAACGGATCGCGCGATCGCCTCGGCTAATTGGGTGGTTGTCTCAAAGGGGCGACGTTCCACAATTGCCCGGGCAATCCGCCGGGATAAGCGTTCTTCACCATACTCATAAATAGTATTTGCCAGTTGGGTTTCATCCCAGTGATTGATAATCTGGGCGGCGGTTAAGGATTGGCGTTGATCCATCCGCATATCTAGAGGGGCTTGATGGCGAAAACTAAAGCCGCGATCGGGAATATCCAGTTGGGCGGAACTCACCCCTAAATCAGCAATAATGCCATCAAATAACGATTCGGGCGGTTGATAGTCCACAAAATTCCCCCGCCAAAATTGGATGCGATCGCCATAAGAGGCTAACCGAGTTTGAGCGGCTGCGATCGCCTGGGCATCTTGGTCAATCGCAGTAACACGGACATCTGGGGCAGCAGATAGAATTAACTCACTATGTCCACCTCCACCCACCGTCGCGTCCAAATAATGCCCACCTGGACGAATCGCCAATCCAGCGATTAACTCCTGACTTAAGACTGAACGATGAAAAAACTGCGCTGTTTGCGCGTCAAACTCCATATAATTAAAGGGATGCAACAAAAGTAAACATAAGCGAAGCGATCAGCGATGAGCAATAACGGTTGTCAATCGGTAGGGTTGGTCAATTCAATCCCAAGGTGGACACAAATCAATAGACAATAAGGGTATTCAGAAAAAGATTCGTGCTAATCGCGCTCTCTGGTACAGGATGTTATTGTACCCTTACCCTAGAACGTTACCTGAATGTCTATGTTAAAGCGTCATCGCTAAGAGTTGGGGAAACCAAATACATCACTATGGCACAAATCGAAACTAGAACCGACCCAATGGTTCTCAACTTGGGTCCTCACCATCCGTCCATGCACGGCGTTCTCCGCTTAATCGTCACTTTAGACGGGGAGGATGTGATCGATTGCGAACCGGTTATCGGCTACCTGCATCGCGGTATGGAGAAAATAGCCGAGAACCGCACGAATATTATGTATGTCCCCTACGTGAGTCGGTGGGACTATGCAGCGGGTATGTTTAACGAAGCGATTACCGTTAACGCCCCGGAAAAGTTAGCGGATATTGAAGTACCCAAACGCGCCAGCTATATCCGCGTGATTATGCTGGAGTTGAATCGCATCGCTAATCACCTGCTGTGGTTAGGACCTTTTCTGGCGGATGTGGGGGCGCAAACGCCTTTCTTTTACATCTTCCGGGAACGGGAATTAATTTACGACTTGTGGGAAGCCGCCAGCGGACAACGCCTGATTAATAATAATTACTTCCGTATTGGTGGAGTAGCGGTTGATATTCCTTATGGGTGGGTTGACAAATGTGAAGACTTTTGCGATTACTTCGCCCCTAAAGTCGATGAATACGAACGCTTAATTACCAACAACCCCATCTTCCGCCGTCGCGTTGAAGGGGTGGGTACGATTACCCGTGACGAAGCAATTAACTGGGGACTGTCAGGTCCAATGTTGCGGGGGTCTGGCGTGAAGTGGGACTTGCGGAAAGTTGACCACTACGAATGTTATGACGACTTTGATTGGGATATCCATTGGGAAACCGCTGGGGATTGTCTCGCCCGGTATTTAGTTCGGATTCGGGAAATGCGGGAATCCCTAAAAATTATTCGTCAGGCATTAAAAGGATTACCGGGTGGTCCTTATGAAAATCTGGAAGCCAAACGTATCGCTGAAGGCAAGAAATCTAAGTGGAATGATTTTGAGTATCAGTTTAGTGGTAAGAAAATTCCGCCAACCTTTAAGATTCCCCAGGGTGAACATTATGTTCGCCTAGAAAGTGGAAAGGGAGAATTGGGCATTTTCATTATTGGGGATGATAATATCTTTCCCTGGCGTTGGAAGATTCGTCCACCGGATTTCAACAACTTGCAAATTGTACCCCATATTTTGCGGGGAGTGAAAGTGGCAGATATTATGGCGATTCTTGGTAGTGTTGACGTAATCATGGGTTCAGTAGACCGCTGATTAAGTTATAGATACTGGGAGGAAGTGGCACATCAACTAACGTGCCACTTTTTTTGGCGATATAGCAATAGACACATCGATTAGGACGTTCGGCACCATTGTAGAGACGCGCCATGGCGCGTCTCTACTTTTTTCTTCGCTATTGCCTATTGCCTATTGCCTATTGCCTATTGCATAGCGCTATATGTCTCCATTAATGTTGATGTACTCCCTACGACTCTTGCTTGTGAACCCGATTCACCGGAAACTAGAAAAGTTGTGCCAAAACTCGTCCAGTTGAGGGGGAGAAAATTGTGACGTTTACATCAATTCATGCTTGTAGAAAAAGCATCCGTCAAAAGATGGAAAAATGCCGTATGGGTACGTTAATGCTAATTGAAGGGATTGACGAAACCCGATTTTATCGCCAAGCGCATTCGGATTTTAGTCCCGTGGGTTGGCATTTGGGTCATATTGCTTTTACGGAAGCGTACTGGATTCTAGAACGCTATGCTGGCTTAAAACCCCTGTTTCCAGAGTATCATCGGCTTTTTGCGGCGGATGGTTTACCCAAGTGCGATCGCCAAAAGTTACCGTCTCTGGCAGAAATTCAGGATTATCTGGATATCGTCAGAACTCAAGTCTTTGACTATCTGGAAATTGCCCCCCTGGATCACCAAGAACGCTTATGGCGATGGTTAGTGCAGCATGAGAGTCAACATACTGAAACCATTGCCTTTATCTTGCAATTACACCACCTATCGACTCAAGGTAATACCCTGTGCCAAACTGGACGTACACCTAGGTCATTCATTCTGACTGAATCCTTTGTACCTCAAGGAGATCAGACGCCGGATAAAGGACAGATGATTGAAATTCCGGCGGGTGAGTTTGAGATGGGAAGCGACGAGATTGATGCTATGGATAACGAACGTCCGTGCGATCGCGTTTTTTTAGATACCTACTGGATTGATCGCTACCCGGTTACCTGTCAACAGTATCGGGCTTTTATTGAAGCGGGGGGATATCAAAATCATAACTGGTGGTCTGTGGAAGGATGGAAATGGTTGCAGGATAATCCTGTCGCCTATCCCCTCTATTGGTCCGATGAACCCTTTTGGGATAATCATCCGGTTTATGGGGTGAGTTGGTATGAAGCCGAGGCTTATGCTAATTTTGTCGGCAAGCGATTACCCAGTGAAGCGGAATGGGAAAAAGCGGCAAGTTGGGATGTACAAAAGGGATGTCGTCACATCTATCCCTGGGGTGATACGGAACCCACATCCTATTCTTGTAATCACGATAATACGGTAGGACATACGACTCCGGTTAATGCCTATCCCCAAGGAAAAAGTGCATCAGGTTGCTACGACATGCTGGGGAATGTTTGGGAATGGACAGCCACTTGGTTTGACGGATACAAAGGATTTGTCAGTTATCCCTATCGCGGCTATTCTCAAGCCTATTTTGATGGCGAACATCGAGTTTTGCGCGGTGGTAGCTGGACAACTCGTCCGTGGGGGATGCGATGTAGTTTCCGCAATTGGTATTATCCCAGTGTGCGTCAAATTTTGGCTGGATTTCGCTGTGCGACGGATGGATAATTCGTGAAGGGAGATGGGGTGAGGGGGTGAGAGGGTGAGGGGGTGAGGATCAGGGCGGGTTTTGAATTGACGTTATCATCAATAGCGAAACAGAATTCCCTAAACCCGCCCCTACAGACGCGATGCACGAAATCTCTGTAACCCTAAAATCTATTGTTTATCGTTCTAAACCTTTAACCGATTAACGATTTCTACTATTAATCACCGCCGCAAAAAGTAGATAAAGTACACCAAAGGCAATGGCAACTTCTTCAGCACAGATGTGACTCAAGACGCGATCGCAATTCTAGAACGAGTTCCGGGTATGACTGAATGGTTTATGGGGGTTATGTGGGTTGGATTCACAGTGAAGGGTTGAATTCTGCGATCGCCCAAATTAGACGAGAGTTGACTTAACTTTTATTTTTATCATCTTTTATCTCAAATGAATTGAGGTAGATGCTGAAACATTTGCAGAGATTCTTCACTCCGCTTCAGTTCCTTCGCTTTGCTCAGGATTCAGAATGACACTAATATAGTAATACAACAATGTCATGCTGAGTGGAGTCCGTAGCGAAGCGAAGGAACGGAACGAAGCATCTCATTACTCAGTTCAAGAGGGAGAGTTTTCACGTCGCCCAAAATTTACTAACTCAATAAAACAAGGTGAATACCTATTACGTCTACATAATGACGAATCGTTCAAAAACGCTTTATACTGGCGTAACAAATGATTTATATCGTCGCGTATACGAACATAAACAAAAGTTGATTCCTGGATTTACACAAAAATATAATATTAATCGACTCGTTTATTATCAGGAAACTTCAGATATCAGGGAAGCAATCGCCCGTGAAAAGCAGATTAAAGGGTGGTTACGTGCTAAAAAGATTGCTTTGATTGAATCGATCAATCCTCAATGGCGTGATTTGAGTGCAGATTGGTTTGAGACGTAGAGAACATGAGGGTGATCAGTGATGTATTTTGCCAGAAAGTCTTCATTGTGCGATCGCTCCCCCAAGAATGACACGATTCGACTTAAAATAGGTTAGGCTTTGCTATTCACTTCCTTTGGGGGTAAGCTCGGATGGGACGCGACACATTTGTAGAGATTCTTCGTTCCGCTTCGCTCCACTCAGAATGACAGTATTGGATTCTACTCAGAATGACAGTATTGGATTCCACTCAGAATGACAGTATTGGATTCCACTCAGAATGACAGTATTGGATTCCACTCAGAATGACAGTATTGGATTCCACTCAGAATGACAGTATTGGATTCCACTCAGAATGACAGTATTGGGTTCAGGGATGAAAAGCTGGAATCCTAACGGATATAATTATAGGATCATAGTATAGCGATCGCCTTTGAGTCGTGAGTGAAGACAATCCAGAATAAAAGCGATCGCAACTACATAGCTCTGACTTCACCCAGATTCGTTTGCTCGCTCGTAGTAGGCACTTTAGTGCCATCAAGTCAGCGCTATAACTTTTCAGCTTGATTCAAAACCGCTTTAATCAACAGGGGTAAGATTATGATTAGTTCTCATGATACCCACACCGAGGACACTCGCCCACTGAACCGTGATCCGAAAATCGAATCCGTTTGCCGATTCTTGGAGGATATCGAATCCCATTTTAAATATAAAACCCTTTTACATACCCAGCACCCGATTTCCCGTAAATCTCTCTATGTCCCGATTCAAGTCACCCGTGAACGCAATTATCGTCATGAGGTGGAAACCTTCTGGGGATACGCGGAATCAGAAGCTGAACTGAAACGCGCTTATGCGATTAAAAATCGCGACGTAGAAGCCAAGCGTTATCGGGTTCCCTGGGAACAGGCAAAGAAAAACTATCAACGCTTGATGGTTTTGGCTGATCCGGGTATGGGGAAAAGTGCGCTACTCCGCCGGGAAGCCGCATTAACGGCAGCCAGTGAACGGCAGAAATTGGTGGATGCTCAAATTACCGTCGAGGATGTGGTTTTTCCCCTATTTATCCGCTTAGTGGATTTACATGAAACCGCAGATGATATTGCGGTGGCGATCGCATCCCTGGTTCAACGGGATTATCCCACAACCTGGGCGGATATTCAACCCTGGTTACAGGCGAAATTGCGTCAGGGGAAATGTCTGTTGTTGTTCAATGCATTAGATGAAGTTCCCAAACGCGATCGCAATGCCTTAGCCACGAAACTGAACCAATTCCTGGAAACCCATCCCTGTCCGATTATTTGTACCTCTCGGATTGTCGGGTATGGTGGCGCGTTTATTAATGGGGCAAAGGAAGTGGAAATTATTCCCCTGAGTCAACCCCAGATTGAACGATTTATTCACGCCTGGTTTAAACATGGCACCGATTCAGAAAAAGACGGGATTTCGGCGGCTAGCTTAATTGAACAACTGCGACAAAATCCTCAACTGCGGGGCTTGGCACAAAATCCTCGATTACTTTATTTACTGTGCAGCTTATATTATGAGCAAGTTCTGACATTACCCGCCCGTCGCAGTCAAATTTATCAGAAAACCGTCGAGTATCTCCTGAGTCAATGGACGCACCATCGGGGGTCAGATAGTGGGGTGAAAATCCGCTTATTGGAAGACCTCGCCTATCAGTTTACCTGTAAAGGGCAGGAGGTGTTTGATTCTCAGGAATTGAAACAGGAAATCGCTAACGCCCTAGAACAGGATCAGGGGTTAGAACCCTTACGCCAACAAACCCCCGCCCAACTGTTGGTGCAACTGTCTGGAGAACAGGGGATTCTGCACCGCTTGACTCAAGAAGGCGATCGCTATGTGTTTATTCACCGGATTACCCAGGATTATTTAACCGCCTGTTATTTGCAGCGGGTGATTCAAGACAATCCCAGTCAGGGTATGGCGTTGGTGAAAGCCCATTTGTGGGAGTATGATTGGCATCAAAGCATTAGTCTCCTGGCGGGGTTAATGGATGATCCGATTCCCTTATTCCAAGCCATTGTTCAGGAAAAAGATGATATCTTCTCGACCTTACTCCTGTTAACTGGACGGGCGATCGCTGAATGTAAGCAATTGTCTCATCCTTTAATTACCGAAGTGATTGACCACATTTATGACTTGTGGCATCATTACCCCTTTGTTGGCTTCATTGCTTCTACCGTTGTCGCCTTGGGGCAAACCAATTCCCAGATGGCAGAGAAGTTACAGCAGGACTTGGATGAGAAACAATATTATACCCGTAAGGATTTCGTCGCGGCGTTAATTGCCGCCTTGGGTCAAATTGGCAGTCCCTCCGCCGTCGCTACGTTAATTAAAGCCCTAAATCAGGGACCTTGGTATGTGCGCGGGGAAGCGGCGACTGCTTTGGGTTATATTGGCGATGCCGAAACCGTGAAAGCGTTAATCCCCGCCCTGCGGGATGAAGATACCGTGGTTCGGGGTGAAGCAGCAGCGGCGATGGGGCGGATTGGCACATCGGCGGCGATACAGGCGTTAATTATTGCCCTTCATGATAACGATAGTTATGTGCGGGGGGAAGCGGCGATGGCATTGGCGCAGATTGGCACACCAGAAGCCTTGCAGGAATTGGTTAAGGTGCTGAATCACCCGGATAGCTTTGTCCGTTGGCAAGCCAGTGGCGCGATTCATCTGGAAAATCCCACAGTCGTGCAGGCGTTAATCCAAGCCCTGAATCATCCCCAGGATCAGATTCGCGAAGAAGCGGCGATGGTATTGGGGAAAATTGCCACCAAGGAAACCTTAGAGGCGTTAATTCCGGCGCTGCAAGATGCTGATCCGGTGGTGCGAGAAGAAGCGGCGGAAGCTTTGGCGCGTTCTGGAAATCCTCAGACGTTGGAGGTGTTAATTCCAGCGTTAGCGGATACTGATCCGGTGGTGCGCCAGGAAGCAGCGGCGGCGTTAGGGCGGATGGGGACAACTCCGGCGTTAACCGCATTAATTCCGATTCTCCAGGATCAGGATAAACGGGTGCGAAAACAGGGAATTGAGTCATTGGGGAGAATTGGTACTCCAGCGGCGCTACAAGCGTTAATTCCCCTATTAAAAGATGGCGATGGCGATATCCGAGGCGCAACGGCGACAGCCTTGGGACGGATAGGTACTGCACCTGCTTTACAGGCATTAATGCCCTTGCTAAAGGATAATGACTGGTTTGTTCGGGAGCAAGCGGCAATGGCATTAAGTCGGATTGGCACCCCGCAGACATTGGAGGCGTTGTTGCAATTCCCGACAACTGAGATTGAACGCCCGGAAATCTTGACCTTGATTCGCACATTGGCGGTGCGGTTTAGTCGGGAGAAGTCCCCGTTAGTGCCAGTGTATCCGGAGTTAGTGGGAGCTATGGGGGGATTCCGTCGGTTGGGGCGGAAGTTGAGTGGAAAGCGATAAAACCCATTGGTCATTGGTCATTCGTAGGGACGGTAGGGTCTGTAGGGGCGACCCGCTTGGTTTGATGAATAACACCACTCCATTTAATTAAGTCGGGTCGCCCTGTCCTAGCGATCGCTCCTCAACATTTCCCCCTCATCCCCTAACCCCTTCTCCCACCGGGGGAGAAGGGGAACCGGATGCTTGCTTGGTTTAATTAACAACACCACTCCATTTAATGCGATCGCGTCGCCTTGTCTTGGTGATCGCCACCTCGGTTATCAGGGTTTAATGGATGTGCGATCGCCTTTTCAGATATGGATAGAGATGTTTCGGCGGAGGAGTCTCTACCATAAAGTTTCTATCTACTCCTCAACATTTCCCCCTCATCCCCTAACCCCTTCTCCCACCGGGGGAGAAGGGGAACCGGATGCTTGCTTGGTTTAATTAACAACACCACTCCATTTAATTAGGTCGGGTCGCCCTATTCTCGCGATCGCTCTCTCGGTTATCCGGGTTTAATGGAAATGCGATCGCCTTTTCAGATATGGATAGAGATGTTTCGGCGGAGGAGTCTCTACCATAAGGTTTCTATCTAATCCTCAACATTTCCCCCTCATCCCCTAACCCCAACTCCGGACCCCCCTCGTTCCCCCCTGCGAGGAGGGATGACAGAGGATGCTTCGCTTTTGTTGCATGGGAGAAGGGGAACCGGATGCTTGCTTGGCTTAATTAACAACACCACTCCATTTAATTAGGTCGGGTCGCCCTGTTCTCGCGATCGCACTCTCGGTTATCAGGGTTTAATGGATGTGCGATCGCCTTTTCAGATATGGATAGAGATGTTTCGGCGGAGGAGTCTCTACCATAAGGTTTCTATCTAATCCTCAACATTTCCCCCTCATCCCCTAACCCCTTCTCCCACCGGGGGAGAAGGGGAACCGGATGCTTGCTTGGTTTAATTAACAACACCACTCCATTTAATGCGATCGCCTTTTCAGATATGGATAGATAAAATTAGGCGATCGCTCTCTAGTTAGTACATTCAAACCCCAATCATCCTCCTGTAGGGGCGACCCGCTTGGCTTAATTAACAACACCACTCCATTTAATTAGGTCGGGTCGCCCTATTCTCGCGATCGCACTCTCGGTTATCCGGGTTTAATGGAAATGCGATCGCCTTTTCAGATATAGATAGAGACGTTTCGGCGGAGGAGTCTCTACCATAAGGTTTCTATCTAATCCTCAACATTTTCCCCCTCATCCCCTAACCCCTTCTCCCAACCCCCCTCGTTCCCCCCTGCGAGGAGGGATGACAGAGGATGCTTCGCTTTTGTTGCATGGGAGAAGGGGAACCGGATTCTCTTGCTCCCCTCTTGCTCCCCTCTTGCTCCCCTCTTGCTCCCCTCTCCCAAGCTTGGGAGAGGGGCTGGGGGTGAGGGCTGGCGTGGGAGAGGGGTGAAGCTTAAGTTGACACCAATACCCCGCTTTGCTTCATCAACAACACTATTCCATTTAATGCGATCGCGTCGCCCTGTCCTAGTTTACTCGCCAACGAGTCTTTAATACTCACCAACGAGTCTTTGATACTCATCGACGAGTCTTTGATACTCACCAACGAGTCTTTGATACTCACTCACGAGTCTTTGATACTCACCAACGAGTCTTTGATACTCGCCCACGAGTGTTTGATACTCGCCCACGAGTGTTTGATACTCGCCCACGAGTGTTTGATACTCGCCCACGAGTGTTTGATACTCGCCCACGAGTGTTTGATACTCGCCCACGAGTGTTTGATACTCGCCCACGAGTGTTTGATACTCATCGACGAGTCTTTATCGCTCTTTTGTTGTAGTGCGTTTAGCGAAGCCATGCCGCAGGCTTTGCATCTTGCTCGCTACTAATACCCAATTTAAATGCATGACAGCTTAGAACACTCAGGTGTCTCCCTGTCTCTGCGTCTCCCTGTCTCCCCATCACCCCCATTGGCTACAGTAAGAATAGAGGATTCAAGGCGGGCTGATGACAGAGAACGAACTACTCCAACTCATTGAACAAGCAGCGCGGGAAGAATGGACAGAACTTGATTTGTCTGGCAATGATTTAACCGTGCTACCGCCGGACATTGGCAAGCTGACTCACCTGAAAAAACTGATTCTGGGTAAATATCAGTATGACGATGAGGGTGATATTGCCGGGTTTATCGGAAACAAGTTAAGCGCCTTACCGAGGGAAATTGGACAACTTCATCAGCTTGAAGAACTTCAGATTGCTCTCAATCAACTCCAAGAACTGCCCCCGGAAATACTTCAACTCACCTCCCTGCAATCCCTTAACCTTGGCTGCAATAAAATCCAAGAACTGCCCCCCGAAATCGGTCAACTCACCTCCCTGCAATCCCTTGACCTCAGATACAATAAAATCCAAGAACTGCCCCCCGAAATCGGTCAACTCACTTCCCTGCAATCCCTTAACCTCAGCGGCAATAATATCCAAGAACTGCCCCCCGAAATCGGTCAACTCACCGCCCTGCAATCCCTTGACCTCAGCTTCTTCAATAATATCCAAGAACTCCCCCCCCAAATCTTTCAACTCACCTCCCTGCAATCCCTTCACCTCAGCTTCAATAAAATCCAAGAACTGCCCGCCGAAATCCTTCAACTCACCTCCCTGCAATCCCTTCACCTCAGCTTCAATAAAATCCAAGAACTGCCCGCCGAAATCCTTCAACTCACCTCCCTGCAATCCCTTCACCTCAGCTTCAATAAAATCCAAGAACTGCCCGCCGAAATCCTTCAACTCACCTCCCTGCAATCCCTTAACCTATACAGCAATAATATCCAAGAACTGCCCCCCGAAATACTTCAACTCACCTCCCTGCAATCCCTTAACCTGGGCGGCAATAATATCCAAGAACTGCCCCCCGAAATACTTCAACTCACCTCCCTGCAATCCCTTAACCTCCGCAGCAATAATATCCAAGAACTGCCGCCCGAAATCAGGCAATTACCCAACCTAAAAAAACTAGATTTACGCAGCAATCCTCTGCCCATTCCCCCAGAAATTTTAGGGTCAAAAGAATGGTACGAAGACCCCGGCGATGTCCAAGAAATCCTGGACTTCTATTTTCGCATCCAAGACCCCACCGAAACCGCTCCCCTCTACGAAGCCAAATTCATCATCGTCGGCGAAGGTGCAGCCGGAAAAACCACCTTAGCCAAGAAAATCGAACGCGAAACCTACCAACTCCAACCCGATGAAAAATCCACCCAAGGCATTGATGTAATCCAATGGCACTTTCCCCATGCCAACGGACAAGACTTTCGCGTCAATATCTGGGACTTTGGCGGACAGGAAATCTATCACCAAACCCATCAATTCTTCCTCACCCACCGTTCCCTTTATGCCTTAGTCGCCGATAATCGCAAAGAAAACACCGATTTTTACTGGTGGCTAAACGTCGTCGAACTCCTCAGCGATAATAGCCCCGTTTTAATTATCAACAATGAAAAACAAGACCGTCAATGTCCCGTCAACGAACGCCAACTCCGGGGAGAATTCACCAATCTCAAAGCGGTTATCCCTGCCAACTTTGCCACCAATCGCGGACTTGATCACATCAAAGATGCCATTAAACAATATATTACCCATCTCCCCCACGTTGGCACCCCATTACCAAAACTTTGGGTACGAGTTCGTGCAGCCTTAGAAAACGATTCCCGCAACTATATCACCCAACAAGACTACGACCAAATTTGCCAGCGCAATCAATTAACTGACCGCCAAGATAGGCGGCGTCTCAGTCGTTATTTACATGACCTCGGCGTCTGCCTCCATTTCCAAGATGACCCCACCCTCAAACACTATATTATTCTCAAACCCGAATGGGGAACCAGCGCCGTCTATAATGTCTTAGATAATCCCACCGTTCAGAAAAACCTCGGCTGTTTTACCCAAGACACCCTGGCTGATATTTGGCAAGGCGATAACTATAACCAAATGCAGGATGAACTCCTACAATTAATGATCCGGTTCAAACTCTGCTATCCCATCCCCAATCAAACGGATACCTACATCGCCCCTCAACTTTTAGATATCAATCAACCCGACTACGATTGGGATGAGCAAAACAATCTCATCTTGCGCTATGACTACGAGTTTATGCCCAAAGGAATCCTCACCCGCTTCATAGTCGAAACCCACCCCTGGATAGAAAACCAAACCCTAGTCTGGCGCAGTGGCGTAATCCTCAACAAATACCAAACCCGCGCCGAAATTATCGAATATTACTATCAGCGCCAACTCAAAATCCGGGTATCCGGAAACCGCAAAAAAGAACTCCTCGCCGTAATTACCCATGAACTAGAAAAAATCCACCAGTCTTATGAACGATTGCGGTATAATACCCTCGTTCCCTGTAACTGTCCCGAATGCTTAGGCAGTCCTAATCCCTATTCCTATCGCCTCGACAACCTCCGCAAACGCTTAAACGCGGGTCGCTATGAGATTGAATGCGATAATAGTTATCAAATGGTGGATGTACGCCGTTTAATTGATGACGTGAACCTCTCCCCCTACCCGACGGATAAACTAGGAATAGACTCACCCTTTAATAAAGCTACAGATTCCCGATTACAACAGGAATTGAACCAGGAAAGAGAAGCCTCCTTTAGCCATCCCCACCGCCAAACCTCCGCCAAGGATTCCCAGATGAATGACGCAAACGCCGCCAACTTCGAGAAAGAAATCTTTATCTCCTACGCTTGGAGAGGGGAAAGTGAGGAATTTGTCAACCGCCTCGATGAGGTGTTTCAATCCCAGGGAATCACGATTGTCCGGGATAAGCGAGACTTAGGCTATAAAGGACTCATCAAGGAATTCATGGAGCGTATTGGACGCGGGAAATGCGTTATTATTGTGATTAGCGATCGCTATCTCAAATCCCCTAACTGTATGTATGAACTCGTCCAGATTGCCAAAAACGGCGAATTCTACAACAGAATCTTCCCGATTGTCTTATCTGACGCCACAATTTATGACCCAGTAGATCGGGCTAATTATATCATTCACTGGCAAGAAGAAATCAATAAACTCGAAACCAAAATAAAATTAATCGCCTCTGCCGCCAACCTCCCCAGTTTACAACGTTCCATCAACGAATACACCGAAATTCGCGCCACCATAGACGGACTCACCGATACGCTACAAAACATGAATACCCTCACCCCCGACATTCACAGCGAATCGGGATTTAATAGTTTAATTAACGCCATTCAACAGCAAATTGATAAATAATCATTCACTGGTAGGGGCGGGTTTAGGGATAAAATAAATGGGGATAAGCTGTTTGGCATTTAAACCTTAATGTCAATAATGGCGAAAGCCTTGCCGTAGTGCGAGCATCTTGCTCGCTACATTGAGCATCTTGCTCGCTACATTGAGCATCTTGCTCGCTACTAATAACCAACTTAAATGCATGACAGCTTACCGATAACTTACCCACAAAACCCGCCCGGATTCAACAGTATTAAGGTTCCGTTACTATTATCAGGGGATTCAGCCTATGGGAAGACAATACGCCGTCATCGGTACAGGCGCAATTGGAGGCTTTTACGGCGCTTGCTTACAAAAAGCTGGACTCGATGTCCATTTTCTCCTCCGGCGCGATTATGACTATGTAAAAGAGCATGGTTTGGCAATTTCGTCAACCTTCGGAGACTTCACCTTACCCCAGGTGAATGCCTATAACCAGGTCGAAAATATGCCCCCTTGTGATGTCGTCTTAATCGCCCTCAAAACCACCCAAAATCATCTCCTCCCACACCTGCTTCCGCCTCTGCTTAAACCTGGAACTGTGGTGATTACGTTACAAAATGGCTTAGGGGTTGAACCTGAAATTGCTACCATCGTCGGGGAAACTGCTCAGGTATTAGGGGGACTCTGCTTTGTCTGTTCTAATAAAATTGGATTGGGTCAAATTCACCATCTCGATTATGGTCAAATCCAGCTAGGTGCCTATGGAAATAACCACCAACCTCAAGGAATTACCCCAACAATGCGTCAGATTGCGGCTGACTTTGAACAAGCCAATATTCCGATTCAGCTTGCTGAGAACTTACTCCTCGCCCGGTGGAAAAAATTGGTGTGGAATATTCCCTATAATGGTCTATCTGTCGTCTTAGATGCGACAACGGATGCGATGATGAAGGATAGTTATGGGTATCAGCTATCGGAACAATTGATGCGAGAAGTCATAGCTGGGGCGGCGGGGTATGGTTTAGAGATAAAGGAGAGTTTTATTCAAAAGATGCTGGATTATACGATGAAAATGAAACCCTATCGTACCAGTATGAAAATTGACTATGATTGTCATCGCCCCTTGGAAGTCGAAGCCATGTTTGGCAACCCGATGCGGGCGGCGCAAGCGGTTGGGGTGGCGGTTCCCCAAATAACCATGCTTTATCAGCAATTAAAATTCCTAGATGCCAGAAATATCGCGATTGGGAATTAGGGATTAAATCCTGACGTGCCATGGTTTATGTGTAGGGGCGGGTTTAGGAAAATTCATGTTGCCATTGCTAATAACCTTTTATGCAAAACCCGCCCTGACTAACTTTTAATTTTTGCCCACAATTGCGGCGTGACACAGCTAAAATTGTGGAATAGATTTGACGATTAAATCGGGCGCAAGCATTGCGCCCCTACAGTTTCTCTACGTAAGCGGTAAAGCGTTTAGGAAATTTCGTGTTGCCATGGCTGATAACCTTTCTGCAAAACCCGATATTTGTAGGGGCGGGTTTAGGAAAATTCATGTCGCCATTGCTAATAACCTTTAGGCAAAACCCGCCCTGACTAACTTTTAATTTTTGCCCAAAATTGCGGCGCGACACAGCTAAAATTGTGGAATAGATTTGACGATTAAATCGGGCGCAAGGATGGTGCCCCTACAGTTTCTCTACGTAAGCGGTAAAGCGTTTAGGAAATTTCGTGTTGCCATGGCTAATAACCTTTAGGCAAAACCCGATATTTGTAGGGGCGGGTTTAGGAAAATTCATGTTGCCATGGCTGATAACTTTTAGGCAAAACCCGCCCTGACTAACTTTTGATTTTTGCCCACAATTGCGGCGCGACACAGCTAAAATTGTGGAATAGATTTGACGATTAAATCGGGCGCAAGGATGGTGCCCCTACAGTTTCTCTACGTAAGCGGTAAAGCGTTTAGGAAAATTCATGTCGCCATTGCTAATAACCTTTAGGCAAAACCCGATATTTGTAGGGGCGGGTTTAGGAAAATTCATGTTGCCATGGCTGATAACCTTTATACAAAACCCGCCCTGACTAACTTTTAATTTTTGCCCACAATTGCGGCGCGACACAGCTAAAATTGTGGAATAGATTTGACGATTAAATCGGGCGCAAGCTTTGCGCCCCTCTCCCACGCCAGCCCTCACCCCCAGCCCCTCTCCCAAGCTTGGGAGAGGGGAGCAAGAGGGGAGCAAGAGGGGAGCAAGAGGGGAGCAAGAGGGGAGTAAGAGGGGAGTAAGAGACAAGAGGGGAGTAAGAGAATCTGGTTCCCCTTCTCCCGTGCAAAAAAAGCGAAGACAGCGCAACGACGAACCGATTTTATTCAAAAATTACGGATAGTTCAACCGCCTCCTGTTCTGTTAAACCGAAGTATTGGGCGCGAATGGTTTTTCCTGATTCTACAGGCATTAAGGGTGTAATTGTTCCTAAGGATAATAAATCGCCTTGTCTGAGTCGCTTACCCACGGATTTCAAATCATCCCGTAACCATAAAACCACATCTAAGGGATGTTCTAATAATGCATTAAAGGCGGCTAAAACTTCTTGATTTGGCAAGCCGTGCGTTTCTGATTGGCTGTCGCCTCAACCGTACTTAGTCCAAAAATTTGACTCCCCAATAAAATTGTGAGAACACAGGATTGCCAATAGTTATTTGTCATTTATCATTCGTCTTATGTCATTCGTTATTTGTCTTATGTCGAATGTCACTGACTTAAGCTAGGTTCGTAGTAGGCACGAAGCGTGCCAGAAGCGCTAAAGCGCTTACTACAAACTCTAAAGTCAGTGGCATTGGAAAAATCCTTCCTCATCTTCCTCATCTCCCCCATCTCCCCCATCTCTACTCGTCACTATCTCCAGGTAACTTTACCTCTTCTAACACCTTCAACCCTGCCAAAAATTGTCGATCATTGCTAATATGAGGAAACTTCAACTGAGAATCGGGAACGCCTCGTTCTAACTGACGCTGACGCAAAATAGCAAAACTACCCGGTGCTAAAATTCGTAGGCGGGGCGCGGGGATATAATTATCAGTTCGCTTTACCGCATAAGACGTATTTGCTTGTTGCAGTTGATGGTCAAAACGAGTAAGGAATAGTTGAGGATTGTCCAGACGTTGACCCGGTGCTAACTCAATATTCACCAAATAATGGGGAGTGATAATACTCTCTGAAAGTGTTAGACAAAAATCTTCTAAAGGTACGTCAAATTCCTGTTGTAAGGCTTGCATCACCTGAGTTACATGGTGTTCCGTTGTCTTCTCTGTGGTAGCCGACATCGTTCCGCCGCGACGATACCGGAAAACAATTAAGGGCGTCTTATTGTAAAATCCAACAACTTCGATTACGTCGCCAATATCGTAGCGATAAAACCCACTATAATTTGTGGTTAAGAGGCGATAGTGTTCCCCTACCTTAACCTCCGTAGCCAGTAGGGTTTTGGGATGTTCGGCGTCCCATTGATCTTGGGGAACAAATTCAAAGAAGCCGCTTTCAATCGCCAATACACTCCCATCGGTATCTACATCGGGGTAGATACTAAATGTTGCTTCTGCTGAAGAATAAACCGCGCCAAAGACAGGCGTATCCTCAAAATAATCAGGAAAGCGCTGAAAGTAAAAATCAGATGTACCGCCGCGTGCGGTGGCGACAAAGGATAAATCCGACCAAACTCGTTTCGGCGTTAGGCGTCCCTCTTGGTTTAAAATATCTCGTAGTTCCCGCGCCCGTTCCGGATAAGCTGACCATTGATGCTCTAATTGTGACCGAATCCCCGATTCTAAGTCCAGCCAATTGGCGATTGTCCCTTTGTCTAAATCCCGAATTAAATCTTCGGCGTAGGTTTCCAAATAACTTGCCGTTCGTAGCAGGAGCATGGGAAAATTAGCAATCATCCCTCGCATCGTGCGATCGCGTAGCGCAAACAGTAAGCAAACGTAATGGCGGGCGAGGCTATTCCCCGGTTGCAGGGTTTCAAAGGGATGGGCAAACAGTTGTTGGTAGAGAAACTTCCCCATCCGTAGTATACCGACACTCGCTGGACCATACTTGACCCCTCCTGGCGTGCGTCCCAGCAGTTGTACGGAGTTGGTAATCAAGAGTTTACCAAACTGGCGCTGGCGAGTCTTCAGCGCATCAACCAAGAAACCCATGCTGGTTAAATTCGCCCCTCTTAGGGAATTCTGAAACCGTTTGGTAACAGGAATCAGCTTCTTTGAACCCGTCGAACCACTGGTGAGATTAAGATAGACAACGGGGTCAGGGGTTAAAATATTCGACTCCCCCTGGAAAATACGTTCCGTGTAGGGTTCATAACTACTATAGGGCAGAACCGGGACGCGATCGCGAAATTGGTCGATGGTTCTAATCTCTCTCAACCCCCATTTCCGCCCTAGTTCGGTGTTCTGATACCGTCGCAACAGCGTCAGCAGAAACCGTTCCTGTACCGCCTCCGTCTGATGCGTCTTATTCACGAAATTGGCTTTAACCTGTCGGGTTAGCGTGGTTAACAGGGGCAGTATATAGTTTGACATGACATCCTCACACCAGTTGAATTTGAGCGGATATTGAGCGTTTCTGGTTAGCAGACTCAGTTTTTGGCAATTTTTTCGGCATTTTTCGGCAGTTTATGGTATTTTCTAATACCGTATCGTTGTCCAGATTCCTATCCTGGTTTGCCCATGACCGATTACAAATTTCATCATTTTTGCCACTTCTTTGATAAATTGTCAAGTGTTTTCCCCATCTCCTCGGATATCGCCCCAATCTCTGATGTTTAATGCCAGAGGGGTTATTGATCTGGATGGAGTTGATCCCAAGTTGCGTTCAAAGATATAATTTCCACTCCCTCTGCTTCCCCAGCTTCCCCTATCTACTATGTTTGAGCGCAACTCGGTATGAACCCTTGCCAAGATGCGCTTTGTTTAGTCTTTGTTCCCGTTTCTCAACTGTTCCCGACTGCTAGACGTTTCAGCGGCTTACCTGATAATCGACAATCTTTTCTCAGGAGTTTGATATGCCAATGAACCTTTCGATTTCCTCTGTACCGCGTGTCGATATATCCACCCTCACGCCAGAAGCCTTTCGCCAACGCTATCAACAAACTTGGACACCTGTCGTGATTACCGGATTGTTGGAGAATGAACCAGACTGGACGCTGGAGTATCTTTGTGCCAAAATTGGCGATCGTGAGTTTATGGTGCGGAACTACGAACGGGCTAATTATAACAGTGGAGAGGCAAAACGTTCTCGTGTCGGTAGTGGCGTTGCCTTAGAAACCATGCGATTCTCTGACTATGCCGAACTTTTACGCCGTGGCGAAGTTCAAGAGAATGATCTTTATCTGGGGAAAGCGCCCCTCAAGACTACCCCACTAACCCAAACCTCTACCTGGAAAACCTTGGGCGACAAACTTGGTTTTACTCAACCTGTCACCGACTTTAAAATGTATATGGGTTCAGGAAGCCATCGCTCTGGATTGCATTACGATATCCTGGATAATACCCTGATTCAACTGCATGGGGTCAAGAAAATTGTCTTGTTTCCTCCCTCTCAAACCTACAATCTTTATCCCTTTCCTATTCTCGGTCATTTACGTCATGGGATGAAGTTGCGGTGCTGTTTTAGCCAAGTATCTTTAGACCATCCCGATTTTGACGCCTTTCCTAAATTCAAGCAAGCCCTAGAACACAAACAAGAGGTCATTTTAGAACGCGGAGAAACACTTTATTTACCTGCTAGCTGGTGGCATGATGTCAGCGGAATTGATAACACCATGATGTGTTCAGTTAATCGATTCTGGCGCATTTATCCAGCCAGACGCGCCTTGCTGAATTGGGAACGATGGCGGTCTATCCTGGGAGTTGTCTGTGCTATTCCTTATATAGGAGGAAATTTAATCGCGGCTTTAGTTCAGCCTCATCCCCAATCCACAATTCGCCAAATCTTGTACAGAATTTAAAAACAATTAAAAATTAAACTAGCCTTTGTTTTCTATCTACTCTTAAGGGGTAAGCTGTTCGGCATTTAAACCTTAATATCAATAACGGCGAAAGCCTTGTAGCTATATAAGGTGCGTTACGCTGCGCTAACACACCCTACTAGCGTGGCACAGCTAAAATGGTGGGATAGATTTGGTTCGTAGTGAGGGAACCTCAGCCCTCTCCAGCTAGGCGTTAGAGAACTAAAGTTCTCACTACAAACTGCATCTTGCTCGCTACTAATATCCAACTTAAATGCATGACAGTTTATAATTATGCAATCTAAGAATTAAAATTATGCAGCCAATGCATATTCAACCATATTTTGTATTTAAATATACGAAACCTACCTGGCAAGGGTGTGATTCTTGTAGCGGACATCGGGGAACCGTAAACAAATTACTTCGGTTAAGTGAGAGCAATTGACGAATTCAATGGATAAAACAATTGCTCGATTAAAATTGCCCCCATTCTGAAATTTTTACACAGGATTAAGTAACATATGCTGCAAGAATTATGGTCATTTCGCGGTCGATACCGCATTTTACATCTAACGTGGTTCGCCTTCTTTCTCTCCTTTGTCGTTTGGTTCAACTTTGCCCCCTTAGCGACAGCCGTACAAGAAGAATTAGGGTTGAGTGCGGCACAAATTCGGACATTGGCGATTTGTAACGTAGCGCTGACGGTACCGGCTCGGATTATTATCGGTATGTTACTCGACCGTTTTGGTCCACGGTTAACCTATTCGGTGTTGCTGGTTTATGCCGCGATTCCTTGTCTGGCGTTTTCCCTTGCACAAGACTTTAGCCAATTAGTGATCAGCCGTTTAGCCCTAAGTATTGTGGGTGCAGGCTTCGTAATTGGTATCCGCATGGTGGCGGAATGGTTTCCCCCCAAAGAAATTGGCTTGGCTGAAGGAATTTATGGGGGATGGGGTAACTTTGGTTCGGCTGCATCTGCCTTTGCCCTACCCACAATTGCGGCGTTATTAACGGTTGGCGCTGGGGGTGGATTGATCAACTGGCGACTCGCGATCGCACTCACCGGTATTATTGCTGCACTCTATGGCGTCTTTTACTATAGAAACGTTCAAGATACACCTCCGGGTAAAGTTTATCAGAAACCCAAGCGTCACGGTGGCTTAGAAGTCACCACCAAGCGGGACTTTGGATTCCTGATGCTGATGAATGTTCCTCTGGTGGGTGTTCTGGCTGTCTTGGCTTGGCGTTTAAGTAATGTTGGTTTCTTAGATCAAACCGGATTAATTATCACCTGGTTAGCGCTGTTGGGGTTATATCTGTTCCAGGCTTACAAATGCTGGGATGTGAATAAAGACCTGATGACCAATCAAAAACGGTATCCTGCGGATGATCGCTATAACTTCTCCCAAGTCGCGCTTCTGGAATTAACGTATGTGGTCAACTTTGGTTCAGAATTAGCCGTTGTTTCCATGCTTCCCGCCTTTTTTGAAGGAACATTTGGATTGAGTAAGCAATTAGCCGGAATGATTGCTGCTAGTTATGCGTTTATGAACTTAGTTTCACGTCCCGGTGGCGGATTAATTTCAGATACTTTAGGAAGCCGGAAATGGACGATGACGGTGTTGACGGGTTGCATGGGAATTGGCTATCTGATGTTGAGTACCGTTAATGGGAGTTGGTGGCTACCTGCTGCGGTTATTCTCACCATGGGGTGTTCCTTCTTTGTCCAAGCTGGTGAAGGGTCTACTTTTGCCATGGTGCCGTTAATCAAGCGCCGAGTCACGGGTCAGATTGCGGGGAATGTTGGGGCGTATGGTAATGTGGGTGCTGTTGCCTATCTCACCCTATTTAGCTTGCTCCCAGAAGGTGATATCGGCAACCGCGTTTTCTTCCAAACCTTAGGAGTTACAGCATTAGTCGTTACCTTCCTCTGTTGGTTCTTCCTCAGAGAACCTAAAGGATCTTTTGCGACACATCATGAAGGTGAAGAAAGCGAATTGCCAGTCGAAGGTGTTCCAGTTTTGGTGGATGAACAAACCCATTGATTTTGATGATTCATTATTAATTTAGATCCCTTTGTGAGGTACAGTCTTCTAAGCAAGATCCCCGACTTCTCCAAGAAGTCGGGGATCTGTCTGCACTTACTTAGGGCTTGCTGAATAAGTGGTGAGGTGAGGTGGAGCAGGGGAAGCAGGGGAAGCTTTTATTATCACCCTAAGTCCGGGAGAGCCGTGATAGCCCAGGTTCATCGTCAACGGTTTCAATCCCGTTGCCGGGATTCATTATAAGGAAACTCTCGGTCAGGTTGTTATCAACTTTACAGAAAAGTTTCAATCCCGTTACCGGGATTCATTATAAGGAAACCTCAGACCCCCTCCTGTGTGCGATCGCGAAACCCAACATCCCAGAAGACTGGTTCGGATGCGATCGCGTTTGCCCACTTTATTTTCACACCATTCTGTAAAATTAGCATTTCTCCAATGTAATTTTTTCATATCCCATGACTTTTTGTGGCTGTTTATACCAAATCAACACTTTTATTTCCTTAACCTGAACCCAAAGATAGTCAAAAAAATATGAATTCTAAATCTTAATTCCCTGTTCCCTGTTCCCTGTTCCCTGTTCCCTGAAAAAATCTATGACTAACTCAACAAAAACACTTTGTCCCTATTGCGGTGTTGGCTGTGGTTTAGAGGTCACACCACCCGCCCAATCCGGTAAAGCCACTCATCGCGATAGTGAAGGAACACCAATATGGCGAGTACGAGGCGATCGCGATCATCCCTCCAGCCAGGGAAAGGTTTGTGTCAAGGGAGCGACAGTAAGCGAATCCTTGGATAAAAATCGTCTCAAATATCCGATGATGCGAGACTCCCTAGATCAGCCCTTTCGACGAGTCAGTTGGGATGAAGCCCTAGATCGCATCGTCCTCCAACTGCAAACCGTCCGCTTTACCCAAGGACCTGAAGCCATCTGCATGTATGGTTCGGGTCAATTTCAAACCGAAGACTATTATATTGCCCAAAAATTACTCAAAGGCTGTCTGGGTACAAACAATTTTGACGCCAATTCTCGCCTCTGTATGTCCTCCGCCGTCTCAGGTTATATCCAGAGTTTCGGGTCAGATGGTCCCCCCTGTTGCTATGAAGATTTAGAACAAACGGATTGTGCCTTTTTAATTGGTACAAATACAGCTGAATGTCACCCAATTGTATTTAATCGCCTACACAAGCATTGTAAAAAGAACCGTAAGGTGAAAATGATTGTGGTTGACCCCCGGCGTACCTCAACCGCAGAAGCTGCTGATTTACATTTAGCGATTCGACCAGGTACGGATATAGACTTGCTGAATGGAATAGCCCATTTACTAATGCGTTGGGGAAAAATTAACACCCTATTTATTGATGACTGTACGCGAGATTTTCCCCTCTACGCCGATATCATTCGCCATTATCCCCCCGAACTCGTAGCGCGTAAGTGTGGGATTCGGTTAGATGAATTGGAGAAGGCGGCTCGATATTGGGGAGATGCGGAACGAGTATTATCCTTGTGGTCCATGGGGATGAACCAATCCTCGGAAGGAACGGCAAAAGTCCGCACATTAATTAACTTACACCTGATGACCGGAACCCTTGGTAGACCCGGTTCTGGACCCTTTTCCCTCACCGGACAACCCAACGCCATGGGGGGACGAGAAGCGGGGGGACTGGCGCATATTCTCCCTGGTTATCGGTTGGTGAAAAATCCCCAACATCGAGCCGAATTGGAACAATTGTGGGGACTCAATCCGGGGCAAATTTCCCCAGAACCGGGTTTAACCGCTTGGGATATGATTCTGGGATTAGAGACAGGTGCAGTCGGATTCCTCTGGATTGCGGCGACGAATCCGGCGGTGAGTATGCCCGATTTAGAACGCACGAAAGCGGCGTTGAAGCAGTCCCCGTTTACGGTGTATCAGGATGCCTATTATCCCACAGAAACCGCCGCTTATGCTCATGTCATCCTTCCCGCCGCCCAGTGGAGTGAAAAAACGGGAACGATGACGAATTCTGAACGGGTGGTAACCTTATGTCCCCAATTCCGCCACCGAGTTGGCGAATCTAGAGCCGATTGGGAAATCTTTGCCGAAGTTGGCAGGCGTTTAGGGTTTAGGGAACAGTTTGACTTTGCGGATTCGGCGGCGGTGCATCGAGAATTTGTGCAACTCACCCGTGGGCGGGTTTGCGATATGACGGGTATTACCTATGAGCAGTTACAGGAGGCTCCAATTCAGTGGCCCCATCCGGAGGAAAACCCGGATGTAGGGGCGGGTTTTACCGATAAGGTTTTGCCCACCTCTAACGTGACTAAATCCGCCCCGACCAATTCAAAACGATTGTATACAGATTGGCGCTTTCCTACCGCCGATGGACGGGCAAAGTTTGCCGCGTATCATTCACGGGGATTGGCAGAACCCCCTGATCCAAATTATCCTTTAGTCTTGACAACGGGACGCCTTTATGGTCATTGGCACACCCAAACTCGGACAGGTCGAATTCCCAAGATTCAGCAAATGCATCCGCAACCGTTCCTAGAAATCCATCCCCGTGATGCCCAGAAATTGGGGATTGAAGAAGGGAATTGGGTCGAAGTGCGATCGCGCCGGGGCAAAAGTCGGTTTCCGGCTCAGGTAACGAAAGCGATCGCGCCAGGGACGGTATTTGTGCCGATGCATTGGGGGGCGTTGTGGGCAGCGAATTCCGAAGCGAACGCCTTAACCCATCCAGAGTCTTGTCCGGATTCTGGGCAACCGGAGTTAAAAGCCTGTGCGGTGCAGGTGAGTTTAGTTCCAGAGTCCGCAGAGGTGTTATGGGAACAGGAGGTTGAGCAACAGTCGATTTTGGGCAAATAATTCCGATTTGAGTGTCCACCAGTAGGGTGGGTTAGGCGGTGCTTGGTAAAAAAACGAACCCTTTAATCCCATATCCGCCGTAACCCACCAGGTTATCAACAGCGCCATTGAGTAAAGGGCGACCCGAGTCAATTGAGGGGACGCCGTTGTGAATTGATGCAAGCGGGTCGCCCCTACCATAATCAACCGTAGGGGCGCACAGACGTGCGCCCTTGGTCAGACGTGCGCCCTTTGTCAAAACCCGCCCCTACCATTCATCCCCGAATCACTACAATGGCACGATTTTCGGGAGTTTTTGCCGACTCTGTAGTTGTGCGATCGCTAATCGGGGGAAGTCCCTGGCGCTGGTCGAAAATCACCAACCAGCCTGTCTCTAGTCCCAACCCCGCCAGATAGCGATCCAGTTGTTCTAACCCAGCTTTTATCGGATCAGGACGCCCCTCGCGCCACACTTTTAACTCCATCCCCAATGTGACATCCCCATAACGCAGACATAGATCCATCCGGTCTGTACCAATAGCATATTCCCGCTCCAATGTACCGCCTCCATTCACCACCCGATGCAAAAATGCCATGAGTACCAAATGAGGCGCAATCTCATGGTAGGGCGCACTTTTGAGTAAGGGTTCCCCATGCTGTCGCCAAAAGCTGAGAAACGCATTTAGGAGTTCCCCTGAAGCAAGTTTTCCGTCTGGAGTCAGCCAACTGGGGGAAATTTGCGGTAAGGAGGCTTGCGGGGTTTGGCTTAACACCCGAGGGAGTACCTCCTGATAAATGGGATTCGCGATCGCTAATCCTCCCTGGGAACTCATGCAACACAAGCCCAAATCCATCAGGAATTGTACATCATCATTGGGAATATTCCCCAACTCCCCACCGACGAGCATGGGTTCAATAATCGCCCGTACCCGGTCTTCCTGAAGTAGGCTAGCTAAACTATCCAGGTGAGTAAACTGTCATGCATTTAAATTGGGTATTAGTAGCGAGCAAGATGCTCGCACTACAAGGATTTTGCACTTCTTGACATTAAGGTTTAAATGCCAAACAGCGTATCTTGTCGTTGAATCAATATTTCCTTGGCTTGCTCGATATGATCCACCGTAATCACCTGTTGCGGATCAGGCAAAATGACTTCCACAATTTCTTTAGCTAAAGCATTGACTAACCAGGGTTGACCCTGAGTTAAGTCAAATGCTCGCTGTACTGCCTCACGCTCAAAAACCTGCCCGGTTTCGCTGGTATGCTGCTCGTACAATTGGGCGACTTCTTTGGCGGTAAAATTGCTGAGGGTTAAGGATTTAATCTTGATATTAAAGGGACTTGAGGTGTTCAAGCGGTTACTCCCCCCAGACGCGATTTTATAATCCCGTACATCCCGCACCCCAATCAGCGCCAGAGAGTGAGGAAATCGTTGGGGACGTTTGGGATACCCAGAACGCAATTGACGCAGTACCGAAATTAGAGTTTCATCCTGCAACGCATCAATTTCATCGATGAACAGGACAAGGGGACGGGGGGAGATTTTTGCCCAAGCCCTTAATGCGGACTGGATACGCTGTCCGGGTTCTGCCGGAGACCATTCCGGTGGATGGAGTTCCCAGGGTAAATAGTCTTCGGCATTCTCGCGCCAACTGCCCAACATGGCGTTTTCTGCGACACCTGGATCATGGGGAAAGGCGGCTCCTACTTCTGCGGATACCATGACGGCGGTGTATTGTTCGCTGGCGGTTAACTGTTGGGCGAGGGCAAGCATGGCGGTGGTTTTGCCCGTTTGCCGGGGCGCATGGATGACAAAGTAGCCCTGCTGCTCAATCAGTCGGTCTAGGTTAGGGAGTCGCGCTAGGGGCGAGAGCATGTAGTGGATATCGGCTTTGCAAGGACCTGCGGTGTTAAACCATTTGGGCATGAGTTTTGAGGTTTGAGTGTGTAGGGGCGGGTTTAAGCTGTTATGCATTTAAATTGGGTATTAGTAGCGAGCAAGATGCTCGCACTACAAGGTTTTCACCCTTACTGACATTAAGGTTTAAATGCCCAACAGCTTATGGGTTTGAATGTCGCTATTGATGATAACCTTTCTTCAAACCCGCCCTGACCGAGTTTTGAGGGCTTTTAGCCCATTTCTTTTTGTCACAGATAGGGTCAAAGATAGCAGTTTTTTCTGGGGGACCAGCCCCCCAGACCCCCCGATGGGGGACGAG
>NZ_DS989859.1:0-60598 GCF_000155555.1 Coleofasciculus chthonoplastes PCC 7420 | reverse complement strand
CTTCCCACTGGTTTGGTGGTGAAAAACGGGTCAAAGATATGCTGACGCACATTTTTACTCATGCCAATTCCGTTATCGCTAATCCGAATAATAATGGATTGGGGGAAGTTTTTAGTGTTGAGTGTTGACCCAAGGCTAGGCTGATCTGGAACCTGGTTTGTAGGGGCAGATTTAGGAATTTTCGTTTCGCTATTGATGATAACGTTTGTGCGAAATCCGCCCTGACTGACTGTTGAGTTAACCTCCTTATTTCCCCTACTTTCAGACGCGCCATGGCACGTCTCTACACGCTCCTGTGTACCGCCCGATTCTCTATTATTAGAGACTTCGGTGGTGATCGTAATCAATCGAGGTTCGGCTTTACAGTCTAAGGCTTCAATCGCATTATCAAAGATATTGATAAAGACTTGATTTAACTGGCTGGCATAACAGGCAACTTTGGGAAGTTGGCTATAGTGTTTAATCACTTGAATTTCTGGGCGATTGCCTTCAGCCCGGAGTCGGTGCTGTAACATGAACAGGGTGTTATCTATGCTTTCATGAATATCAACAGGTTTTAATTCTGCTTCATCTAATTTGGAAAAGCTTTTGAGCGATCGCACAATTTTTTCGATGCGTAGAATCCCGACTTCCATGGAGTTGATCACCTTAGACCAATCCTCGACCATAAACTCTAAATCGATATCCTCACTCAGTTGCTGAATCTCGGCGGTGGGTTGAGGATAGGTTTGCTGATACAGTTGCACCAGATGTAATAAGTCTTGGAAATAGTTACGGGCATAAGTAATATTGCCGTAGATAAAGTTGGCGGGATTATTGATTTCATGGGCTACACCACCAATCATCCGCCCTAAACTGGACATTTTCTCGGTTTGGATCAATTGGGCTTGGGTGCGTTTTAATTCTTTCAGGGTGTCTTGTAGCGCTTTGGCTTTTTTCCGTTCGCGGGTTTCTGATTCCTGCAATTCTAATTCCATTTGTTTGCGATCGCTAATATTCCGGTGAGTACCTGTCATCCGCAGGGGTGAACCGTTTTCATCCTCAGCGACGACTTTCCCGTAGTTGGAAATCCATTTATAGTTCCCGGATTTCGTTCGGAGTCGATAGTCTAATTTGTAGGGGATGGAGTGATTGTGTAAATGCGCCTCTAACAGTTCCATCACCCCCGGTTTATCATCGGGATGGATCAGGTTTTCCCAAGTGCTGACGTGTCCTGAGAGTTCATCACGCTCATAACCCAGCATATCAAACCAGTGACGGGAGAAATACACCTCTGCGGTGTTGACATTCCAATCCCATAACCCATCTCCAGAGGCGTCTAATGCTAGTTGTAAGCGTTCTTCACTTTGGCGTAAGGCGGCTTGCGATCGCGCCCGTTCGATGGCAATTTTGGCAAGGTAGAGAATTTGGTCAATTAAGTCTTGATCTAGGTTAGTTGCGGTTTGCGGTTGGTGATAATACCCAGCAAATGTACCTAAGATGCTGCCATTACTGGATAAAATGGGGACAGACCAACAGGCTCGCAACTCATGAGCTAAGGCTAAGTCTTTATAATCTGCCCATAAGGGATCAGTGGCAATATCGGTGACAATAACCGTTTCTTGGCGATACGCCGCCGTACCACAGGAACCTACGCCCTCCCCAATTTCCACACCATCGATCGCTTGATTATAGGTATCAGGTAAACTCGGTGCTGCACCTAAGCGCAGTTTCCCCTGTTCATCGACTAAGAGAAAGGAACAGCGCATTTGCCCAGAGCGTTCCTCAACAAATTGGGTTAAGGCTGCCAAAATATCGGGGAGGGGCGCATCGGAAGCAATCTGTTTCAGGAGATCATTTTGCTGTTCTAGCACCATTTGGGCTTGCTTGCGTTCTGTTATATCCAGAACGGTTCCCATCAGTTTAATCACCTGATTTTGGGCATTCAGGACAGGTTGACCTCGACCTTCTAGATAGCGAATTTCACCATCGGGACGAATAATTCGATATTCAAGCGTATAGGATTGAGGAGTCTTGATCGCGTTTTTCACCTGTTTAGTAAATAAAGGACGATCATCGGGATAAATCCAACTCAGATGTTGCTTATAGGTGAGCGGTTCTAGTTGAGGTTCTAGCCCATAAATTCGGAAGAGTTCCGTTGACCAAATAATCTCCCCCGTCAGCAGATCAGACTCCCAACTACCAACAGATGCAATTTTCTGGGCTTCGGTGAGTCTGGCTTCAGACAGGCGCAGGTTGGCTTCGGCTGTTTTGCGATCGCTCATATCAATCGCAGTCCCCAGGGTTTGTTGGGTTGTCCCGTCTGCATCCTGTTTAAACACGGTTTCTTGGGCAAATAACCAACGCCATTCCCCATTTTTGTGGCGCATCCGGTACTCTAACTCAAAGACTTCCCCCACGTTGGCATATTTAATGCGTTGTGCATGATCCGAGAGGATGGCAAAATCATCCGGGTGCATCAGCCTAGAGAGAACCTGGTTTCCCATCTGTTGGATTTCTGCGGGGGTGTAACCTAAAATTTCATGGATTTCCCGGTTCGCGTAGATATTACGTTGTTCTACCCAGTCATGAATGTAGATAATATTCGGATTGGCATCATTAATCGCCTGTAACCAGCGCTGAGACTCTTGCAGGGCTTGATCCAGTTGCTGGCGTTCAATTCCCACCGCGATTTCATTCGCAACCGAGGCGAGGGTATCCAGAGTCGATAGGGATAAGGGATGACGGGCGAACATTGCCATAACCCCCACCAGTTCATTGTTTACGATCAGGGGATAACCAGCAAAGGATACCATTCCTTCCCGTCGCGCCCAGTCTGGATCAGTGATTTCCGGATCATTGAGAATATCATTGGTGAGATGGGGTTGGCGTTGGCTAGCGATGCGACCAATTTTTAAATCACCCACGGGGACTCTAGCATGAGCGCCATTAATATGAGTGTACAATCCCGCCGAGGCTTGTAACTCTAAGATATTGTCTTGGGAATTCAGCGTCCAAATTCGGGCAAAGGCGATATCAAGGTGTTGAACAAAAGCCTGAGTACAGCGAAACAGCATCGCGGATAACTCACTTTCCTGACTCAAGGCAAATCCGATATCTGAACGCAAAGCTAACCGCCGCGCATGTTCGGCTAACTCGGCTTCGGCTTGTTGGCGATCGCGGATTTCTTGGTGCAACTGGGTGTTTTGGTTCTGGAGTTGCTGGGTTAAGAATTTGAGATGTAGATGAATTTTAACCCGGGCTAACACTTCATCCAGTTGAATCGGCTTACTAATATAGTCAACCGCCCCTAAGGATAATCCTTTGACTTTTGCCTCACAATTCGAGGTATCCACCGCCGCTGTCATAAAAATGACGGGAATATCTTTGGTTTTCTCCCAGGCTTTCAGATGACGACAGGCTTCAAACCCATCCATGTCTGGCATCATCACATCCAGTAAGATCAGATCGGGATTCAGCTTCTCTAAGAGTTTCAGCCCTTGCTCACCACTTTTAGCAATTCGCACCTCAAAGCCAGCGTCTCTCAAGAAATCCGAAACCAGTTTCAGATTCTCTGGCGTATCATCGATGACTAGAATTTGTGCATATCCTTCAGAATTCTGCATCTCTCCCCAGACGTTCGTCAACTCGTTTGGGGAATCTGGATGTAACTGAGAGTTTGGATAGAGTGACATTTTAGCTTAGTTTCCCTTGCCCGGTAATGCCATTCTATTCGCTTGGCACGGGATGGGGTAGATAAGGAGTCTAGTTTTACTCAAAATTTAACTTAGCTAGCATCAGCGAGACGATTTTCCGTAAAGAGGGCGGGTTTTGTCTGTTGAATTATCTCAGACTATCAACATTGATCCCTAAACCCGCCCCTACATTTAACGATTCGGTAAATTTAACCTGCCAGTTTGCCATAACAGTTGACGTTCAAGCAGGCGATCGCGAAGATTTAATCGTAGTAGTCGAATTGTCACTCTACCTCAGCAATGCTTTAGCCTTAGCCATTCGCACCAAATGTTCTAAATATTCATAACTTTGCCAAATTTTTTCTTCATCAGGTGTTAACCCGACAGTGCGATTTTTCTCCAACAAGGTTTGAATTTGAGTTTGCAAAGCTGGAGAGGGGCGCAGGGCAATAATTTCTTCGGGTGTTGGTAGAGTTGCTAAGAATTCCAAGACTTCAGCCATCCCCGAAAAACCAACATGAGTGTGTGCCTCAAATTCTCGTAAACCCAGTTCCAGAATTTGAGGTAAGCAATTCTCCAGAGCGTTAACTCTTGTGCTACATCGTCAGGAAGGTCAAAGGTAACTTGCATGGGAAAAATTATCTAGGATATAACGTACTATTTTACAGCGCTTTTCAAGTAAGTGATGTACACAGACAGATCCCCGAATTCTTGCAGAAGTCGGGGATCTTGCTTAGAGAATAATCAATAAAAAAATCCCAATCCCTAATCGCCAAAACAATTATCCAATAAATCAACAATTTTGTCATAGTCAAACTGAGCCGCCATTCCCAACACTTCAAGGGCAAAGGGAATATAATCTGGATTAATATCTTGCAGTCGCATCGTTTCCTCCTCAACCCCAGCAACATCCCCCAGACTCGCCGCTTCATAGAGAAGCCTTAACTCCTCCTGAGTCGGAATTACGCGATCGCCTGATTCCAAATACGAGTTAGAGGGTTCAGCTTTATCTTCATAAATCCATGACATATTTAAATACACTTGAACTTTCTGTAACAACTCTTCGGTGGCAATTGGCTTGGTAATAAAATCAGTACAGCCAGCCTCTAAACTCTCAACGCGGTTAGTGGCAAAGGCATTAGCAGAAATGGCAATAATTGGTGTTGTGTTAAACTCAGAAATTTGACGCAATTCTTGCGTCATCTGATGTCCATCCATCACAGGCATAACAATATCAACCAGAATCAAATCCGGTTGCCATTCCCTCGCGTTCTCTAATCCCTCTTGTCCATTCTCGGCTTCTTGGATTTCAAAACCAATGGGTTCTAAAACACTCCTGAGAACCGCGCAATTTTCCCAGCGATCATCTACAATCAAGATTTTACGTTTAGCACCAGTATACCCCACAATTGTATCCAGGGGTTTTGCTGGAATAAACTTGGCTGAAGAAGAGACTTCCGGTAAATCCACCTCAAACCAGAATTTACTGCCTACGCCGGGATGACTTTCAACCCGAATTTGGCTTCCCATCAAGGCGATGAGTTTCTTAGTAATTGCTAATCCTAATCCGGTGCCTTCATGGTGACGAGAAGTTTCCTTAATTTGCTCGAAAGGTAAGAATATTTTCTCTAAGTCTTCGGCACTCATGCCAATTCCCGTATCTTCAACCTGGAAGCGGATTTTGTCATTTGTCATTTGTCCTTTGTGAATTATATTTACTGTAAAAGTGACAGTCCCTGTATCGGTGAATTTAACCGCATTAGAAAGCAGGTTCATTAAGATTTGACGCAGGCGCTTTTCATCCCCATGAACGATTTGCGGTATATGGGTAGGAGGATTGTAGTTAAAGGTGATATCTTTTTGAATGGCTTTGAGGCGAAATATTTCACAGAGTCCGACGAGGAATGAGGGAAAATGAAAGTCTTCGGGATAGAGTTCCAGTTTCCCCGCTTCCACTTTCGACAGGTCTAAAATATCGTTAATCAGGGTGAGTAAGTGTTCACCGCACTGGTGGATGATTTCAATTCCGTCCTTTTGTTTTTGGGTTAAATTGGAATTGGTTTTGAGAATTTGAGCATAGCCTAAAATACCATTCAGAGGTGTGCGAAGTTCATGACTCATTGAGGCTAAGAACGCACTTTTGGCACGATTCGCGGCTTCGGCGGCGTCTTTGGCTTGGGCTAATTCGATCTCGGTTTTCTTAAGTTCCGTAATATCAATTTCAATCCCATCCCAAACGGTGCGTCCATCGACTAAACGACGGGGGGCAGAACGTACATAAGACCATCGAATATCACCGCTAGGTGTTCGCTTCCGCATCTGCATCTCATAAATCGAAAGATTACGCCAGGATTCTTCATTAAGTTGGTAATTTAGCTGACGATCTTCGTCAACAATTAGGTTAAATAAAACACTAGCATCCTGGATAATTACCTCTGGTTTAATGCCGACTAATCGTTCAATCCCGGCGGTGATGTAGGAGAAGTAAAACTGACCATTGGGTTCTCGAACAAGTTGATAAATTAAACCATTGGGCAGATTATCGGCTAGAGTACGCAATTGGTATTCGCGCTCTTGTATGGCTAGTTCTGCCTGTTTGCGTTCGGTAATATCTTTACCAATTCCCACTGTAGAACCATCGGGTAAGCGAATATTTGCCCAAGTAATTTCCAGAACTTCGCCCCTGCGGGTTTGAGTCTGAAAGTCTTGCCAAGTGCCATCGGCTTTGAGCATAAAGTCTAACACTGAGGTGCGATAGTCTGGGTCAGGATAAATCTCTGCCATAATATCAATATCTCGCATTTCTGCCAGTGACCATCCCAATGTTTGCTCCAATGCTGGGTTAATGAATTCTACCTCAACCCCTTCTTTATAGAAACACAACAGGATTGGGATAGAATCAAAAATCGTCTGGAGAATTTCTTTTTGCTGACTCAATGCCAGTTCAGCCTGTTTGCGATCGCTAATGTCTCGGAGAATGGCGGTACAGATAATTTCGCCATTGATGTCTAGCTTAGAAATTGAGGCTTCCATAGGAAACTCTGTCCCATTCCGGCGGCGACCAAACAGTTCATTGCGTTCTCCCATTTGTCGGGCTTTACCCGCATATTGGGCAAAATTAGTAACATGTTGGCGGTGAATTGTAGCGGCGCGAGGGGGTAAGAGTAAATCTAGAGATTGACCTAATATTTGATCTGCCTTGTAACCAAACATTTGTTCTGCACCCTGATTGAATAGGATAATCCGTTGTTCACTATCCACGGAAATAATCCCATCTTTGGCAATTTCTAGAATCCCGGCAAATCGCGCTTGAGAGGCGGCTAGAGCCAGTTCAGCTTGTTTGCGATCGCTAATATTTCGGGTGAGGGCAATCACTTCATTTTGATTCAGGGGAACCATTCGCGCCTCGAAGTATTGTTCCTCTTGATTTAGGGGTAAAGAATACTCAACACTGACTAGGGATTTAGTTGTCAAAACTTGCTGAATCGCGGCATAGAGTTTTTCTCCTGCATCAGTCGGGAATACCTCTTGAATTTTATGGTTAACAAATGAGTCCGGTGAGGTATATAATGCCTGATAGTTTTTGGTGCGAAAATCCAGAATTGTGCCATCCGCCGCCAGCCGAAATAGGATATCAGGAAACGCATCAAAAATGGCTTGCATTTCCTGGTTTGTTTGCCGCAATTGAGTTTCCACCTGTTTCAATTCGGTGAGATTCCGACAATTGACGACAACGCCAGAAATCTGCTGATTTGCATCCACATAAGGGATATAGGTGACGCTAATAAACTCCTGTTTCCCTCCCGGATAGTCAAACCATTCTTGATAATTTATGGTTTCTCCCGCCAGACAGCGATCTAAATTGGGTTTAATTACCTGTACAAACACCTCCTCTCCCAGCAAGTTACTCACCGAATGTCCGACAATTTCGTCATAGTGTTTTTGATTCCAATCCAGATAGGCTTGATTGACAATTTGATAGGTGTAATCCCGATCAACCAAGGAAATGGCATCAGTTGTTGATGACACAATCCGTTCATAGCGTCGCAAGGCGTCTTCGGCTTCTTTGAGTTCAGTGATATCTTGAGAGGTTCCCAAGATCTTAATCACCTGGTTATTTTCATCCCGTTCAAATACCACTTCCCGTGACAGTAACCAACACCACGAGCCATCTTTGTGGCGAAATCGACTCTCGGTGGTTAAGATATCGCTATCTGATGCCGTGTGCCAAAAGTTCAGGTTGCGCTCAATTAACGGTAAGTCATCAGGATGCAAGGTATCCAGGAAAAACTGCATTCCTCGTCCAACAATTTCTGCGGGAGTGTAACCCAATATATCCAGAGATTGTCGATTAATATAGAGATCGGTTTCCGCCGTGGGGTCAAACAGATAAAGCAGTTGCGGCGAAGCATTAATGATTTTTTCGATAAACCGTTGATTTTCCTTGAGTTGGAGTTCAATCTGTTTGCGATCGCTAATATTAAGAGCTGTGCCAATTAATCGATAGATGCGGGAGTTGCTGTCTTTCAGTGGCGTTAAATTACTAATCCACCAAGAGTCTTTCCCATTAATCTGTAGCGAATGTTCATAGGTAATTTTCTCTCCCGCCGCCAGACAGCGACGATACCGTTGACACACCGCCTCGGCAATGTCTGGTGTTAATACCTCATGTAGCGTTTTCCCTTTTATTTCTGAGTTACGAAGACCGGACATCCGTTCATGGGTGGGATTAATGCTAACATAGCGAAACTCACCGTTTTCCAGAACATCAACGATAAAGACAGCCGCTTCAATGCCTTCGTAAATACTGCGTAAAAACGCTTCGCTTTCTCGTAAGGCTTCCTCCGTTTGCTTCCGTTCCGTGATATCCTGGGCGACAACCATCCCAGCAATAATCTCTCCCGCCTCATCTCGCACCGCCCGCGTTTGCACCAGTTGAATCCGATTTCGATAGGGCATTTCCAGAGTTTTTTCTATCCCCGCTAAAGCCTCACGATACAGGGTTTCAACTACCGCACATTCTTGCTCAGATAACACCTCCCAAATCGTTTGTCCTTCTAAGATATTTCGACTATATCCTGAGCCTGAGCGACCTAATCCTTGACCATCTGCGACTAAATACCGGAGTTCGTGATCAAACAAGAAAATTGCCCCATTAGGGAAATTTTTTGCCATAGTACGGTAGAGTTGTTCACTATAGCGTAGGGCGTCTTCCGCTCGTTTGCGATCGGTAATATCGGTAATCATCCCTAAGGTTCCCGTACATTGTCCCGATGTATCACAAATCGGAGTCGTAGCGATTAACGTCCACAAATCTGAACCATCATTGCGGCGGAACTTAAATTCGTGCTTTTCATGAATTCCCTGACGGCGACGTTCTAAATTCCGGGTAGCCATGGCTTTCCCCGCTTCATCCATAAAAGCAAACATGGGTTGTCCCAGCATCTGCTCCACTGAACACCCCAACATTTGCGCCATTTTCGGGTTAACAAATATCGTATTTCCGTTCATGTCGATACTCCAAATTCCCTCATCGGCGGTTTCGACAATGCGACGATATTCTTCCTCTTGCTCTCGTAAGGATTCCTCCGCTTGTTTGCGCTCAGTAATATCAATTAAATACCCCACACACTCTATGGGAGTCCCAGTTTCATCCTGAACCAAGCGCAGTTGAGTGGTGAGCCAATGATACGTACCATCCCCATGTTGGAAACGGTATTCGTAAGTACAATGTCCCTGAGCAAACAGTTGCGGTATAACCTCGTTCATCACCGCCTTATCCTCTGGGTGAACTCGCTCACACCAAAACTGGGCATTGTGGATAAACTTCTCAGCATTATAGCCAAGAATTGTACTAGCATTTTCACTCATAAACGTGGCGGAGTAATCGCCTTCAATTTGAGAACTAAAAATAACCGCAGGACTCGCGGTGAGCAGATATTGTAAGCGTTCTTTGATCGATTGAAGTTCTAACTCCGCTTGTTTGCGTTCGGTAATATCTTCCGCAACTCCGACAAACCGCAAGGGTTCTCCCGCCTCATTCCGCACCACCGAAACATCGGCGATAATCCAGCGTTGTTCACCATTAGGTTGAATAATCCGATACTCCCGCTTCACTGAATGTCCTTGAAACTGTTGGTTAAGGGAATTGAGAACCAACGGACGATCTTCTGGATGTACCGCCTCTATCCAGGATTCTGGGTGTTGATATAGACTTTCACAAGAACGTCCCCAAATCGTTTCGTAGGCGGGACTGACGTACAGAAACTCACCAGAATTGGCGGAGCGGACAAAGAAGAACTGACTTACGGTTTTGGCAATTTCTTGGAAGCGGTTTTCGCTCCTGATTAAGGCTTGTTCAAACTGCTTACGTTCGGTGATATTTTGGGTGACAACCATCCCGGCGATGATGGTTCCAGCATTATTTCTCACCGCCGTACTCTGACATAAATAAGTGAAGTCTCCGAAGCTAATTTCTTGAGTCTGCTCAACTCCAGCTAACGCAGCATGATAGAGTGGCTCCACCAAGGCACAGTTTTCTGGCGGTAAAACCTCCCAGAGGGTTTTCCCCAGCAAGGCTTCCCCGCGATGTCCGGCTTCTGTCAACGCCTGACCATCCGCCACCAGATAGCGTAGGTTAGGGTCAAACAGGAACATGGCTCCATTGGGGAAGTTCCTCGCCATGGCGCGATACAGGTATTCACTGGTACGGAGAGCGTCTTCAACCTGTTTGCGATCGCTAATATCCCGCGCTACCCAAATTACCGCCTGATCGGACAAAGGCGCAATGGAGATAGTCAACCACATCTCGTGGTTATCGAGGGTTAAATTATAGTCAAAATAAAGGGGTTCCTGGCTATCCAGTACCTGTTGCACCTGAGCAAACCAAGAATCCTCAGGGTCTTGAAAAAATTGCTCGACAATAAGATTCAACAGGTGACTGTCTTCCGGAGACAAGTAGGTTCGCTTTGTCGGTGCAACGTTGATATTTTTTTCAGCATCAATCATCAGGACAATATCGTTAATCGCTTCAAAAATCGTCCGAATTTGCTGCTCAGAACTATACAGCTTACCTTCGAGTAACTGACGCTCCGCCATTTCTCCCTTTAATCGTTCGTTCGCGTCCCTTAATTCAGCCGTCCGTTGAGCGACATTGGCTTCTAGAATCCGATGGTAATTCCGTTGCAGTGCCTCGGCTTGCTTGCGCTCGGTGATATCAAAAAATGCGACAATTGCGCCAAGAATTGTCGCATTTTTATCCAATAGTGGTGTTCCATAGGCTTCCACCGGAATAATCTGATTCCGTTGATGAATCTCCAGATCATCCACTATCGTTTGTTCCCGATTAAGGGCGCGAACGGCAGGCAGATTTTCTACCGGATACAACTGCTGGGTGTCGCTCTGATAAATCTGATAGGTTATAGCTAAGTCCTCGATTTTGGCGTCGGGTAATGTCTCAATTTCTAGTAATTCTTTGGATTTTTGATTGGCATAGGTCAACTGTCCAGTTACATCATGAACTGATATACCTACGGGTATGGCTTCTAGAATTTGAGTTAGGTTATGTTCACTTTGGCTTAAGGCTTTATTGGAGGCTTGCAATTGAGTAAAAAACTGGCGTAATTGCGCTGCCATTATGTTAAATGAATTTGCCAGTTGACCGACTTCATCCCCCCGATTAATCGGGATTGATTGCTGCCATTCTCCCCGCGCGATCTCGTCAGCGGCTATATTTAACTGAAGAATCGGTTTTGTCACCCAGCGAGCGGTACTAATTCCTAGCAAAATAGACAGGATTAATGCCGCAATACACAATGCGATCGTGGTGCGTGTATTGGCATAAATCTCTGCCATAAACTCTGATTCCGGAACAACAGTGACAATGAACCAGTTCAACCCCGATTGCTCCTGAATCGGGTTAATATGCAGGAAATAGCGATTGTCATTAAATGTAAACTTAAACGTTTGATCCTGCTTAATTTCAGACTGATGCTTCACCTGAGTCAACAGAAAGTTTACAGCCGCTTTAGTGAGAGGATTCCTACTCTGTTGAACAGGTAGCCGCCAGTCTTGAAGATTTTTGTTTTTCCGATAATCGGCATCCAAATCTGGTTTAAAAGGTATTTCACCCGTAGAACTAGCAACCAGGTCTCCTTTTCTATTAATGATGAAGACTTGACCCGTTTTTCCCACCTCCATACCCTCTAGAAACTCAGCCAACTCAGGTACAAAAAAGGTAGCTGTTAAAATTCCTTGAAACGTCCCCTCTGAGTCATTAAACGGCAAAAAATTAGCGATTAGCAATAGGGGTTGATCAACGCCCTGGGATAAACTAACAAGCGGATGCCAAATTCCTTTACCAGCTTGCTTTGTCGCTTGATACCAAGAATCACCTTGGGGTGGATCATTGTGGGGATCAAAGTCATATCTAACGTGGGTTCGTTTAATTCGCTGACCCTGAAGATTGGCAGTATAGTAGTGAAAGGCGTAGTTCGTCGATTGATCTAAAACACGGATAACTAAAGAATCACTTTCTAATAATTTAGCTACATTCAAGAATTCTCGTTCCTCAGTGACGATTGCCATACTACTCACCGTGCCATAAATTTGCAGTTGCTGGGCAAAATAGCGTTCTAAACCCGGAAAATTTTTCCAGTCTATAACCCCAGTCCGAATAGCAGCAGCAAGGGTTTGAGTTACCTGGTGAGGACTCTCTAGATAATGAGACACATTTTGCTCAACGCGCTCATCCACCTCATCGATTAACTGATAGGCTAAGTTGTCAACTGTCTTTTGACCATTACGATAGGAAAGATATCCAACCAATCCCACCGTTCCGACAATTTGCAGGACAAACGGAACAATGATAACGGTTCTCAGAGGCAGGTTTCCGGCAACATTAGCTAGGAATGATTTTAGGGATTGAGCAGGATGTAGCATACTTTGTCATTTGCCATTTGTTATTTGTGATAATTGAACGGTTAGGTCAGGGCGGGTTTTGTTACATCAGGGTGACAACGAAATGTTAATGGTAAAACCCGCCCCTACAAAAGATGTTTCATCAGAACGTCTCTTCTCCCCCATCTCCCAGACGCGCCATGGCGCGTCTCTACATTGCTTCCCCAGCTTCCCTATCCTTATCAATCTTGGCGAAAGAAGGCACAGATTGGGCTTACTATTGGGTAGTTGCCCCTGTTGGGTTCACTACCTTCTGACACATGACTGAAGGATCACATCGCATTCAGACGAGTCGTCTGATACTATTTACAACGCTTTGGCTAACCTTATTTATATTATCGGTTAAAGTTTCTGCTGCTTGGGCGACGCGATCGCTGAGTCTTATGGCAGAATCGATGCAGACGTTATTGGTTAGCTTCAGTACCCTGCTGAGTTTATATAAGCTAATCGCCCATGAGCATCCCATCCGGCGATCGGTGTATGGTCATGGTAAGTGGGAAACCCTGATCCTATTTTTGCTGATTGGCTTTCTGGGGTTTACCGGATTAAATGTCTGGGGAATGTCAGCGCAACAATTATTGAACCAACCGTCAGATGAGTGGTTGACGTTTCCGGTGCGAGTGAGTTTACCCCTAATTCAATTACTCGCCGTTGTGATCATTACCAGTTTAGGATTGGCATTAGTTGGACGGTATCAAGGGAAACAACTGAGAAGCGCTGCCTTAGGGTTTAATGCTCGACAACTGTTGTTGGATGTTTGCCTGACTCTGGTTGTACTCCTGGGATTTTTGGGCGTCGAGGCGGGGTTAGTCTGGCTGGATGTAGTGCTAGCCATTGTCCTGGTTCCCGTGGCGGTGAGGAATTGCTGGCAAGTGATCAACTGGCAATTTCCCCTACTGGTTGAGCAAACCGCGATCGCTCCCGAAATTCTAGCGCAAATTGCTCATCAAGTTGGTGGAATTACACATTGTTATCATATTCAGTCACGAGGCGTTGTCGGGCGTTATGTGTATATTCAAATGCACCTGATTATCCATCCTGAATTTGCTGGCGTCACCTCTTTACTGGTGGAACGAATTAAGGGCATGATTGAGGAAGAATATGGTCCGGTGCAGGTGACATTTTATATTGAGGATGACTTTACGGTGGCGGCAAATCGTCAGCGTTCAGGGTTAATGTCTGATCAAAATCATGATAGTCAAAATAATCCTGAGTTCGGCGATTGGTAATTTGTCGTCATTAGTCATTCGTCATTTGTCAGAATCATGTCCGGTTGAATAAGCTGTTCGGCATTTAAACCTTAATATCAATAATGGCGCAATCCTTGCCGTAGTGCGTTTAGCGAAGCCATGCCGCAGGCTTTGCATCTTGCTCGCTACATCAAGCATCTTGCTCGCTACTATAGCAGTAGACACATCGATTAGGACTTTCGGCACCATTGTAGAGACGCGCCATGGCGCGTCTCTACATAAATGATGTGTCCTAACCGCTATGGCGGTTGCTATAATACCCAATTTAAATGCATGACAGCTTACCCCTAATTACGGTGATGGGGAGTAGGGGCTTGGGTTTTGGAGTCCGTACATTTTTAGTAGGGGTGATGGGTCTGGACATGATATCATTTGCGATAATTGAACGGTTAGGTTGGGGCGGGTTTAGTTACATCAGGGTGACAACGAAATGTTAGTAGTAAAACCCGCCCCTACAAAAGATGTTTTATCGGAACGCCTCTTTTCCCCCAGCTTCCAGACGCGCCATGGCACGTCTCTACATTGCTTCCCCTGCTTCCCCTGCTCTTGATAACTGATAACTGCTCACTGATAACTGATAACTGATAACTCCCCCTGCTTCACCCATCTCCCTCATCTCCCTTATCTCCCTCATCTTCCTCATCATCTTCATCCGGAAGAGTAATATTATACTTTTCTAATTGATCCTGTAACTTAGCCTCCCGTTCCTCCATTTGTTGCTGTTGGAGTTTTAACTCAATTTCCAAGGCTTGAATATTTTCGCGACGGGCTTCCATTTCAGCACGCTGACGAGTTAAATCTTGACTTTGTAACGTCAAATCTTGTCGCCATTGTTCGGTGCGGGTCACTTCTTCCTGTAAGAACATGGGGGTAATTCCGATAGTTAGATATCGGTGGACGAAGTTTAATACCCACTCCTTGGCAGATTGAATATCCAGAACCTCTTGATTGTCAGAAATATCTACCAACACTAACGATCCTTGATGAAAGGCGTTCGCACCATCCAGCGAAATGCTTTCTGGTGGATTAATGACTGCCCAGCAATCATCCGATTCTTGACGGGCTAACAATTGGAGTTTAATGCTGCCGTCTTTGTCATTTTTTTGCACTTCACCCAGATGTAGCATAGCTTGTTAGTTGTTGGTCGTTAATGAGCAAGGAATTGATTTTCACGAAGGAGTGACATCCTCCCACACCAAATCAAAGATTATGGTGTGGGCTTCCCCAAATCACTTTGAGGATTTCCTGGTTTTTCCCCTTGAACCTCTTTTAACTTGGGAAATTCCTTCTTAGCTTTGGGCAAATTGTTAAGCTGTTGTATCTCACCAGGAAACTTGGCATCTACTGGAATGATGTACTCTTTTTCCAGGGAGCATCTATCAATCAAGCACTTACGACTATTGCACCAATCCTTTATCTCCCCCAATGCATAGTTGTATGCACGACGACAGATTTCCATCCACTCAATCAACCGTTGTTCTTGAGCAGCGTCTGGATAGATTCGGTAACGATAGTTAAGTGTCAGCATACCAGTCAGTGACATTCGTTTTAAAGTCGCTTTAGGCGATCGCGCAAAATTTCGGCTTGATGCATAGACTCACTCAATGCATCCTTAGCACCCTGAACAATAGGGGCGGGGGCTTTATTGACAAAGTTTGGATTCGCCAAACGACTCGACAGAGATTTGACTTCAGCATCGATTTTACTGAGATCTTTGTCTAACTTAGCGCGAAGTGTTTCGACATCAACTAATCCGGCTAGAGGAATAATCAGTTGAACAGTGCCAATTACGCCTGCCATTGTGGTTTTGAGTTCTTCGGTTAAGGCTGGCACAATCGTCAAGGTATCGACTTTACCTAAGTCTTGCAGGTAGGATTCACCCTTCTGTAAAATATCACGTTCATCCGGATTTTCGCTTTGCAAAATCACCGGGGCTTTTGTCTTCGGTTTCACACCCGCTTCAGCACGCAAGTTACGGATGGTGCGGATTGTACCAATGAGTAACTCGAACTGCTTTTCTAGGTCTTGATTGATAGGAAATGCACCGGGTTCGGTTTCCGAGTCGGGTAGCGCGGGATAGGGTTGTAGCGCTAAACACTCGTCCGTCTTTTGCGTTAAAGTATGCCAAATTTCTTCGGTAATATGCGGCATAAACGGATGCAATAGTTTCAGGATACCATCGAGGACGTGCGCCAGGGTTTGCTGGGCAATGTGCCGTGATTGGGTTCCCTGCTGTCGTAACCGTTGTTTAACCAGTTCGATATACCAGTCACAAAAGTCACCCCAGATAAAGTCATATAGCCCCTTGGCGGCTTCTCCTAAACCGTACTGATCGAAATCCTGACGGGTTTGAGTGACGACTTGATAAAAGCGCGAGAGAATCCAGCGATCGCATAATTCTAATGTATCCCGTTCCTGTGCCAATGGCGAACCCAAGACTTGAGGCGATTTCCCATCCAGGTTCATCATCACAAACCGCGCCGCATTCCAGAGTTTATTGGCAAAGTTGCGCGAGGCTTCTACGGATGCCGATTCATCGGTTTGGCGATTATACTCTAAACGAATATCTTGACCTGCACCCGCGACTTCCCGGATTAAGGTATAGCGTAGCGCATCGGTTCCATATTTCTCGATCAGAAGCAGCGGATCAATACCATTATTTGCCGACTTGGACATCTTTTTGTTATTTTCATCCCGGACTAAACCGTGGATATAAACCGTTTGGAATGGCATTTGATCGGTAAAGTATCCGCCCATCATCGTCATTCGGGCAACCCAGAAAAAGATGATATCAAAGCCTGTAACTAATACGGTGGTAGGATAGTACGTCTCTAAATCCGGTGTCTGTTGGGGCCAACCCATGGTGGAGAAGGGCCACAAGCCGGAGGAAAACCAAGTGTCGAGGACATCGGGGTCTTGGATGAGCTTGACAGATTCGCCAAATTGTGATTTCGCTTTTTCTAAGGCTTCGGCTTCACTGTGAGCCACGATAAAGGGAGTATTATCAGTAATTTGTCCCCCGGTTTCACTCACCGCATACCAAGCCGGAATTTGATGTCCCCACCAGAGTTGACGCGAAATACACCAGTCTTCTAATTTAACTAACCAGTCCCGGTAAACTTTTGTCCAGCGATCGGGGACAAAATTGGGGGAGTGATGCTGATCCAAGGATTCCAGCGCTTTATCCGCCAGGGGACGAATCTTGACGAACCATTGGGTCGATAGTAGGGGTTCAACCGGGACTTTGCCGCGATCGCTATAGGGAACGGTATGATGATAGTCTTCAACTTTAACCAGACAGCCATCTGCCTCTAGTCGCTGCACCACATTTTTCCGTGCCACAAATCGGTCTTGTCCTTGAAACTCGCCCGCATTTTCATTCAGCGTGCCATCTTTATTCAGAATAGTAATAAAGGGCAAGTCATGGCGTTTGCCCATCTCAAAGTCATTAGGATCATGGGCGGGTGTAACTTTGACGCATCCCGTACCGAAACTAGGGTCAACCAACTCATCCCCAACCACCGGAATCTCTCGCCCCATAATCGGCAAGGTCAAGGTTTTGCCAATTAAATGCTGATAGCGTTCATCATTGGGATTCACCGCCACGGCTGTATCCCCCAGCATGGTTTCCGGGCGAGTTGTCGCCACTTCCACTGACCCATTTCCCTCACTCAGGGGATAACGAAAATGCCACAGATGACCATTAACCTCCTTATTTTCCACCTCCAAATCCGAAACCGCCGACTGGGATTGGGGACACCAATTCACCATATATTCACCCCGGTAAATCAGTCCGGCGTCATAGAGTTGGACAAAGGCTTCCAGCACAGCATTAGACAAGCCTTCGTCCATGGTGAACCGTTCCCGCGACCAATCCACCGACACGCCTAAGCGACGCAATTGGTTAACAATCCAACCCCCTGATTCTTCTTTCCATTGCCAAGCGCGATTTAGATAGGTTTCCCGTCCTACCTCTTGACGAGTTTTGCCTTCGGCTTTCAGTTGCCGATCTAAGATTGTGGACACGGCAATACTGGCATGGTCAGTTCCCGGAACCCACAGCGTATTAAACCCTTTCATTCGGTTATAGCGAACCAGGATATCCATAATGGTTTGTCCCAAGGCGTGACCCATGTGCAGGCTACCTGTGACATTGGGCGGTGGAATCACCATGGAATAGGGTTCACCACCTTGTTCGGGGTGGGCTTGAAAGACGCCCTGTTCTTCCCAAAACCGCTGCCACTTGGCTTCGGTCGTGGTGGGATCATATTGAGTGGGTAGGGAGGGAGTGGTTGCTGTCATGGAAATCTTGGGTTTTACGTTTAATTTTGCCATACCCGACGACGGGGTTTGGGGTTCACCGAGGTTAACGTCAAAAAATAGATGAATTAAGTCTTGTTATTTTTTCAGACCACGGTAAGATATAAAAGCCTCAAGCCAAGACCCGATTATACATAAGCAAGAGGCAATTGCCTTTGTGCCTTATAGGTGTTAGCTGATGAAACACACCCTTTCAGTTTTAGTTGAAGATGAAGCTGGCGTCTTAACTCGCATCGCTGGTTTATTTGCCCGTCGCGGCTTCAATATTGAAAGTCTCGCCGTTGGTCCTGCGGAAAAAGTTGGGATTTCCCGGATTACGATGGTAGTGCCTGGGGATGAGCGATCGATTGAGCAACTCACCAAGCAACTCTACAAGTTGATCAATGTGATCAAGGTTCAAGAGATTACCACGACTCCTTGTGTGGAACGGGAATTAATGTTGATCAAAGTCAACGGCACCAGTTCCACGCGATCGGAGATCATTGAACTTGCCCAAGTATTCCGGGCTCGGGTGGTCGATATTGCCGAAGATTCCCTGACCATTGAAGTTGTGGGAGACCCTGGAAAAATGGTCGCGATCGTCCAGATTTTGAGCAAGTTTGGACTTCGGGAAGTCGCCCGGACAGGAAAAATTGCCCTAATCCGCGAATCCGGTGTCAACACCGAATATCTCAAGTCCCTAGAAGCCAAAGTCTAGCTGAAAACCCGAACCCCCCATCAATCTGAACCTGTAGAGACGCGCCATGGCGCGTCTATCGGTATCATGGCGCGTCTATCGGTATGAGGCGAGGGCATCACGTTGTCCTTTGAGGATAACCTAACCTTATCTCCCCCATCTCCCCCATCTCCCCCATCTCCTCCTGCTTTTGATCACTGATAACTGCTCACTGCTCACTGATAACTCCCCCTGCTCTAAGAATCCGGTTGCTCGATCGCCTGTGCCACCTGCAACGCTTCAATCAGTTGAGCCATAGCATATTCTAAATGAGCGCCAGCATCAACCGCCACCCAACCATCAGTGGTTTGATGACGCCATTCAAAGTGGAGATGGGGACCCGTGGAAAATCCGGTGCTACCAACCAGCCCAATCACATTACCCTGATCCACCGATTCACCCGGTTGCACAAAAATTTCTGACAGGTGAGCATAACGGCTTTCTTGAGTCCCTTCCTCATGGCGCAAAATCACCGTGAGTCCGTAGCCACCTAAGTAATCAGCCGTAGCCACCTCACCCGGAGCCACCGCCAAAACGGGTGTCCCCGTCGGGGCAGCGATATCTGTACCCGCATGGAAACGAGATGTCCCCGTAATCGGATGGGTGCGCCACCCGAATGCTGAGCTAATTGCCGACGGAATGGTTAAGGGGAAAATAAAGCTGGCATTACCGACGATAGTACGTCCCTGGGGTCGGTTGGAGAAATTATAGTAAGTCAGACCCGTGGGAGTGGTTTTGGATGATGCCGTTGGGGATAGAGAGGAGACGGGAGGACGGCGAGTAAACTGTCTGCCCCCAGAATTGCCAGACACTGCAACCCTTTGAACTGACCGGACTGGGCGTCTCACACTGGCATTAACCGCAACTGGAGGTGTAGGAAGTCGAGTTGCGGCTCCACCAGTTCCTCCCTGAGGTTGAGGGGGTTGAGGTTGAATCCGCCCTGCCACTGTTCGTGATGTTGGCGTCGCTTGACCCCCACAACTCCCACTCGTTAATCGTCCATTGCGCGACACGGTTTGACACCCTGTTGACCGCTCAGTCACAACCACAGTGGGTTTTTCCGTTCCCTGTGTTGCCCCCAGACTGTAGTTCGTCGAATCAATATAGCTATTATTCGGCGCGGCTGGGGTTTGAGTTGCCGTTTGAGCGGGGGACGGATTAACAATAACTTTTGGGGGTTTGGCTAAGGTAGCGGGAGCCGGAATGGATAAATTCGGCGCGTTCAGTCTCGGTTTTGCCGCTGGAGGTGTCGCCACTCTGGGTGTCGGTGCAGCCGGAGCCGGAGCTGGGGCTGGAGGCTTGCTAACGGTAACTGGTGCAGGAGCAGCAGGTTTAGGGGCTGGGGGAGCAGGGGGACGGTAGGCAGGTTTAGGCGCTGGCGCTGGCGGTGCAACAATAGCTTGTGGCGCAGCTGGTTTAGGCTGGGCGGGAGGTGCTGGGGGCGGCGGGGTAAATTTAATCGCTGGGGGAGCAGGCGGTGCGGCTGGGGCTGCGCCTGTGTCGATTGGTGCATCGGTTTGAGCAACAACCAAACCACTACTGAGAACACCAAGTCCTCCCATCACACTGATACCCTGCTTCAGCCAGGGATACCGATAAAATACGCCCGTTGGGGTGGAATTGGCGACGGTTTGTTTATTCATTTGCGACTCACTCCTCATGGCTCACTCTTAGTCAATATTGAGTAAAATTTTCAGTCAATTTAAGGGTATTTATATACCTTCTCGTGACAGTCCTGACCTTTATGGCAACAGGGATAATTAGGCAAGAATACCGATTCATTCATTCCAACAAGTTATAAACTGAACCCAGTAACATTTGGCGTTTGGACTCAAGGCAGATCTTGAGAATAGCCCAGACTAATTGTACCGGGCTTGAGGTGAATTTCGGGACTGATGATGGTATCAGCATTTGTATCCATTGCCTGTGCTGAGTTTACGCTAACTCTTAGATCACCCGTTGACGTGACGCCTTTAACGATGCCACGATGTCCATTGACCTGAATCGAGACTCCCTGATGAAACAGTAACCTTTGATAGGACAACCGTAAATTATCAATGCCTGATTCTAACCCGTAGTGGTATCCCGATCGCAATCCCTGGATCACGATTGCGGCTAACATTTCCAGGGAGGTTACGGATGGACTCATGGGTTGAGTCGCAAAAAAGGATTGTAAATTAATCCCTGTTTCTGGCACAGGATTGCTCCAGTTAATGCCTACACCAATCACCGCTTTAGTAATCTGCCCCTGAGACAGTCGAGTTTCGGTGAGAATCCCCCCCAACTTATAGCCCAACAACAGCAGGTCATTGTGCCACTTAATCAGGACAGGAATACCATAACATCTCAACGCTGTAGCAATACCCCAAGCGCTGCACATCGTTAGCTGGGCGCTATTGGATGCTTCCACATTCGTGGTTAAAGCCAACGATAAGTATAGCCCACCCTGCTCCGATTGCCATTGCCGTCCCCACTGTCCTCGTCCAGCCGTCTGTTGAGCGGCGATAACAACGGTAGGAGGTGGGGTTCCTCTGTCTAGTAATTCCCAGAGGGTTTGATTAGTAGAGGATAGGCTGTCAAATAAATAGATCGCAAGCTCCCCGATATCTTGAAGTCCTGGGAGTTTAGAACGGGATAGCTGTTGCGTGACGGTTTGGAGGGCTATTTCCAGAGCTTGTTGATCAAGTACCACTACGGCTTAAAGATTAGCTAAGCTAGCCTATTGTACTCCTGAGCTTCCCTTGATGGAATAGTGTTTCCTATGTAAATTTTCTGGGACACAGCAGACAATGAACAATGAACAAAAATCAATGCATACGTGGCACTGGCAAACGTGGGACAACTTACCGTATCTAACCTGTAGCCTTCTCAAACCTTGGCATCACGGCTTCTTCACCTCAGCCTTTTCCCCTCGTACCCCTGACCAAATTGTAGAAGCCCTACAGCCTGAAGCGAATGTTTATCGGGTGCGCCAAGTTCATGGGAATACTGTCCTCACCCCCTCTGAAATTGTTGGTTCAGTCAGTCAAACGGAGACTCAGACGCCGGAAAAACCTGCGGCTGATGGTATCTTCACTGAACACCCCCAGGAAGCTGTCTGGGTTTGCACGGCTGACTGTACGCCTGTGCTGATTGGCGATGAACAAACGGGACGAGTCGCGGCTATTCATGCGGGATGGCGAGGAACGGCGGCTCGAATTGTGCCAAATACGATCGCACGATTCCTAGAAACTGGTAGCCGCCTAGACAATCTGAGGGTTGCCATGGGACCTGCGATCGCGCCAGAAGTGTATCAAGTTTCGGAAACCGTCGCCATAGAAGTCGGTTCTAGCATTATCTCTACAGATAAAACAGATACTTCTGAATCGATTTTGGCTGAATTACAGCAGCTTCCCCATTCCCCAATTTTTGAAGATCCCCATCCAGGGCGAGTACGTTTAGATGTACGGCGGGTGAACGCGATACAACTCGAACAACTCGGCTTACAGGATGAACAAGTCGCGATCGCGCCTCACTGTACCTATCAGCAACCGGAGTATTTCTTCTCCTATCGTCGCACTCAGCAAAAAAAGGTGCAGTGGTCAGGAATTGTCAGTAGATAAAATTGTAGGGGCGCATAGACGTGCGCCCTTACTGGAAAAAACCAATGACCAATGACCAATGACCAATGACCAATGACCAATAATTACATGTCCGACGCTGTCGTTTGACCAATGAACGGTGACAGGTAAGCCACTAACGCCCCTAGCGCAAACGCCAATACATTCCGGAATAAAGGCAACCATTCAGCCGTCCGAGTGACAACTGGACCAATTCCGAAAGCAATGAAGAGAATACCCCACAAGGGAGAAAAGATTAATGCCCATTGCCAAGCCACAAGCTGTCCATCTTTGCGCGGAATCGCGGCAAATCCCAAAACTACACCACCCACCAAAGAGGTAATCAGGGTGAGAATCCACTGCTCTTGAGGCAAGCCCGGAACAACGTTACATCCACCCTTATTTAGGCAAGTTTTAACCGTATCTAACGCTTGGACAATTGCCTGGTTTTCCCCATTGTCACGCACAAAGTAGAGGTTGCCAAAGCGTGTCTGTAACTCTACCCAAAAGGTACGGGGTAGAAATTGATATAAATCGTCGCCCACATTAAAGCCCAACAGATTACCGCCGCGTGGGTCAGCAATCAGTAAAACACTTTTATCATTGAGTCCCCAGTAATCGCGAACAGCTAAACCGGGTGTACGGTCATATTGGGTGAGTACCCGCAGCTTCCAGCCTGTTTGTGCCTCAAAGGTTTCTATGTCTTGAATTAAGGCTTCTTCCTGAAGCTGGGGGAGCAGGTTCGCCAAGTCAATAATCGGTGTCTGGGTTTCCGGGAGTAGATCGGGGTTGTTATAAGCCTGGGCAGATGGTGCGATCGCCCAAACAGAGCCAGCCAGACAAAACGCCACCAAGATTACCAAAAATCGTTTAAAAAGATCCAGCATTGCGATACACAAAACAATGGACAGGGGTGAGATATCTTAAACGGGAGATAAGATCAGGTTAAGGTAAAGATTTCTTTACACTTGTTTACTTTACTCTAATATTTGGGATTTGTCATTTGTCATTCGTCATACTCAAGGGAGCGAGAAGCAAGCTACGTCATTTGTGATAATTGAACGGTTAGGTCAGGGCGGGTTTAGTTATATCAGGGTGAAAACGAAATGTTAGTGGTAAAACCCGCCCCTACATAAAGATCTTTCATCGGAATGTCTCAGCTTCCCCAGCTCCCCCAGCTCCCCCAGCTCCCTATCTCACCCATCGTCCCCTTGCCGAGAAACAGGAGCATTATCCTGAATCTCCTCATATCTCTCATATTCTTGTTCAACCGTATCCGGATCTGTATCCTGTTGTTGCAAATCAAGAGCTTTGCGCTCAGAGGGGGGTAAACGATCAAGGGAACGACGACTCGCTCCAGGGTTTCTCCAGGTTTTCCAAGCCGCTTTAACACCCGCAACAACGCTACGACTGCCGACTTGGGCTTTTTTCGCCTGATTTTTCGCACCTTTGATACTTTGATCAACTTGCTGCACGACTTGACCCGCGCTTTTAACGCCTTCATTCATATCGTTGCTCAAGTCACTAATTTCTAAACCCGTCAGACGAATCGACTCTAAAGTAGGCGGCAATTCTCGCCGCAGCGTATCTGCCAACTTTTCCACACTACGGGCTGCTCGTGCTAATTCTTGCAGCGCGGGTAATGCTGCCACTAAAACAGCCGTTAAGCTAACTGCGACTAATAAAATAGAGAGCCCGAGCCAAAATAGAGGATCAATCACCGACCGGTTGCCTACACTTGATGATCAGAAACGGACGCGGGTGATTCACTCGCCACGTCCGATTGAGTCGAGTTTAGTTCGTCTCGTGTCCTGGCGGAAGCCTCTTGTCCCGCCGCGATCGCATCTCGCAGTCGGGTCAAGGTTCCATCCCAGTTGCGTAGGGCTGATTCGGAAAGGCGATCGGCTTGTAGTTGTACAGTCGTTGATAGATCTTCGGCTAAATCCGGTAAGGCATCTGTAGATTTTTTCAACAACCGTCGCGTATCCCGCCCTGAACGTGGGGCAATCAGCAATCCGGTGAGGGTGCCAATGACACCCCCCACAACTAAACCCCCAATAAATACTCCAGCACTCTTTTTTGACATCGTTTGCTTTCTATCCTTACACCAATTTTAGGCAGACTTGCTCAGAGAATTTGATGAGAAATATCTGTAATCGTCTGCTCAAGAACGCAGATGGCAGCTCGCTTGTGTTCTTGATAGCTCCCTTTTAACTTGACACTCCCCGTGCTAAAGCAACGGAGATTCTTGGTTCTTTGACTTGCCGTTAGACGACAGGATTGCTCCAACCGCCCAAGAGGGCAAGTCTCCCCAAGCGTAAGTTCCGGTATGTCCTACCGTACTTAATCCTTTTTGCAGGATGTTTAGACTGGCGGCAATGTCCCTGTCTTCAACGTACCCACAGTTGCCACAGACATGTGTTCGTTGGGACAGGGACTTTTTGACCCGATCATGGCACTTTGGGCAATCTTGGGAGGTGTAGTGAGGTGGAACGGCTACCGTCACTTTCCCGTACTTATGCCCAAAGTATTCCAGCCATTGCCGGAACATAGACCAACCAGCGTCAGAGATCGACTTAGACAAGTGGCGATTCTTTACCAACCCTTTCACATTCAAGTCTTCATAGGCTACCAAATCGTTAGACTGGATCACGGAGTACGCTACTCGCTTGCAATACTCTTTTCGCTGCCTACTTACTCTTAAATGCTTCCGTGCATATCGCTTTCTTGCCTTATGATAGTTTCTGGACTGCGGTTTTGCTCCCTTGCGGTACTTCTTTGACTTCTTGCGATTAGCTCGATTGAGTTGTCTTTCCGATTTGCGGTAAAACTTGGGTGACTCCTCTGTGTGACCGTTGGAATCAGCCAGGAAGCCTTGTAGAGACGCGCCATGGCGCGTCTCTACCTTCCGGCAATTTTCATAGAAACGGCTGATAGCAGTCCAAGCACGTTCAGCCGATGCTTGACGCGCCTGAGAGTTGAGTTCAGAGGCAAAGCTAAACTCTTTCGCCAATACACTGCAATATTTGTTGAGGTCGTATTTGCTGGCACCTTCGTTGTCCATCCAGTATCGTAAGCATTTGTTTCGGACAAACTGAGAAGTCTGAATCGCCTCATCAATGGCTGCGTATTGAGTTGGTTTGGCTTTTACCTTGAACTCAAAAACTATCATAATCTTGTTTTTGCTTAGGCTGGTTATTATAGCATAAAAACAGAAAATTGTACTAGACTCACAACTAAAATTGCTTGGCTAGACGACTCGCTCGGTTTCATCCCCCCTTTGAAACACAGGGGTTTTCACCTTCGCTACGCTATATATGGAGGGCAATTGGCTTGACTTCTCCTGGGCATAAATGACCGAGGATTCTAAAAGGATACTCCGGAACGGGTAAGGTTCAGAGTTGGGAGCGTTCGGCAGGCGATCGCTTTCCCCGACGGCGTCGCCTAGACTGATAGGTCTTTTGAATAAAGCCCAACACCATCAAGACTCGCTGTACTCGTTGTAACTGAAACTCTAACTGTTGATAGCGTTTTTTTAAGCCGTGGACACCGATCTGCCCTTTAGAGATAGCTTGGGGAGCGCCATGTAAAACCCTATATGTACTTTGTTCAGCCCTGGCTACAATGTCAGCCGCTGCCCCTAGCACCCGTCGTAGTCTCCAAATCCGCCACGCTATATAAAAACCTAACAGCGATATCAGCAGATTGAAGATGACAACAACGGTTACCATGTTTTGGGATTGGGGAAGGAACGGATCGGCTCAATATCAAACAGATGCAAAATCGATTAACTCTAGGCTATTAACCGTTTCACGCTCTACCCAAATCTATATAGTAATAGAATCAGCTATTAGGAATGCCAGGAGGCGGACTTGAACCGCCGACACGGGGATTTTCAGTCCCCTGCTCTACCGACTGAGCTATCCCGGCTTGTTATCCCTTGCGCTTAACTAAGGTAGCAAACTTAACAAGATTTTGGCAAGCCTGATCAGCAATAAATGTGATTTAGTCTACCTCTTGTTGGGTCGTTTAATATTTGCCAAACCTTAATTATATACTAATGGCTTACATTAAGCAACTCGATTTACCCATATCTGAAATCTCCTAGAGCGCTAGTCCAGGTACAGCAGTAGACACATCGATTAGGACTTTCGGCACCATTGTTCCAGACGCGCCATGGCGCGTCTCTACATAAATGATGTGTCCTAACTAACTGATTCCCGTTAAACGCCGATTATAGGTATTCATAAAATTCGTAAAAATCTGGTTGAGTTGTCCTGTGCAGCAATCAGTCTGGGTCATAACCTGGGAAGAGTTGGCAAAGGGTGAAAAAATCTTCCCGATCGCATCTTGATTGAGGGTAGGGAAACGGATGGCAATCTTCTGGTTACTCACACTTAACACTTGGAACCAAGTGGTTAAGCTGGGTGGGAGTTGAGTACTCAGGCGTAAGGATAAGCTGGGAGTGGAAAGCGATTGGGCGTAAGCTGGTGTCAAAAAGGGTTGATAACGTTGGGCTTCAGGCGTTAGCTGTTTAATGAAGGCTAAACTCACGCCTCGAAATAGCCGACGCAGGGGTTCTGCATCTTTATCCGTTAGTTCCGGCACCAAGGTACTGCTGGTTACAGCTTCATTGAGAGTTGCGCGATCGGTGACACTTAAATGAGTCCCCCCTAGCGCCACCAGCAGATACTTGAGTCCACCTAACTGATCAAAGGCGCGAAGTTGGTGTTCCAGAGAGGGGGTAATCGCGTCATTGGTTCCCGTTAAGAGCAAGGTGGGAATTTTTACCTCCGCTAGACCCGAACTGCCAAATAAATGTCCAGTAACGGCGTTGAGCGCCATTACCTGAACCACCCGCTGATCGCGTAACTGTACATTGTCTTCCTGTAAGTCTGTGGCAGAACATTGAAACCAGTCAGCGGGTGAGCGTTCTAGAGGACTACGCTGTTGACAAAACTCTCGTAATTCCTCTAGGTCAAGTTGTCCTCCGGCTAAGGCTAAAGCGGTGTAGCCGCCTAGGGAATGACCGATAACGGTAACTTGCTCCGTATTCAATTTGCCCCGTAACGATCCATAGCCTCGATTAATTTTCGCCAGCCGATCCAAAACAAAGCTAACATCCTGAGGACGGTCGATAAACTCCGATGGGGGTAACACCTCTCCAATGTTACTCCTGAGAGAAACCCCACTGAGCCAGCTAAAATTACTGCCGGGATGTTCTATTGCCACAACAGTTAAACCATTAGACGCGAGATGACGCGCTAAGTAGGTTAAAAATTTGCGGTCAGAGCCAAAGCCGTGGGAGAGGACAACCAAAGGTCCTGACGTATTGCCCACCCAGTAAACATCCACGGGAATAGCCCGATCGCGATCGCGATCACGTAGCCTCAGGGTACGTTCCCGGACATATTGATAACCGGTCACCGTTGGGTCAAAGTCAGCCGTAAACTCTGGGGTATCCGCCATAGTGAGTTCCTGTTCCAGGATCGGATTAACCACTTGAGATTGTAAGTAAGGCAGATTCATTTGCAGCACAATCGCGATCGCGGATGAGGCATTGATCGTGACGGTCTCTTCGGGGTAAGCTCTTAAAAAACTTAGCACCGACAATCCATTGGCTTGGCGTGCCGCTAAAAATAGAGCTGCTTTTAACTGATCAAGACTGCTATCCGGGAGTACCCTACCAATTTGATCCAGTAAGCGGGCGCCATCGGTGGACAGCAGCAAATCATTGATAAATTTCTCAGCCAGATTGGGGTCGAGTTGCAGGCGTCTGTTGAGTACCTGCTGAACTTGGGGGGTGAGTAAGGAACGGTAGGGTGTGAGAGTTGGCGGTAGCTGACCCGTCTGCGCCCATTCTTCTAGATCCGCGATTTCCACCGATTGCTGAAACGGTCCTAATTGCAGGGTGACTCGTTCCGCCGCATTCAGGGGAGTGGCGATTCCCCAAGAAAGGGCTACGCCGAATAAAAAAATGTGGTGTTTAAGTTTTTGGATTAGCCATCTGGACTTCACTCCTTTTCTAGATTGAGTACGCCGAGAGTCCTTGCGATCAAATCGATTCACTTGAAACGTCATTGGGGTGTATGAAAAAAGACATAGAGTTCCCATTAAAGCGACCCAACACCGTCTATATAAGTTTCCCTGACATGGTTATTGCTACCGCAAAGAAATACATACAGGGTACGGGTTGAGCAATCCTATCTTCATTCATTGTGAACGAATAGCATCAGTCTTCTAGTTCATCTAAAGATAGGATTTTGGCGTAATCTTGACTTAATTTATTTTTAGACTCGGGGAAGAATACTTATCCTTAGAGGTAAGACATTGATGTCACCCCCCATAAGATAGAAACTCTATTTTGGGAATCAAAGGGTCTTGTACAATCCCGACCCCATGAAATCCCCAGCGTTGGAGTAGTCCTTTTAACTGGGTTCCGGAAACCGACTCAACGGCAAAGCGATCGCTTAGATCAGCCGCATGGCTATTCAGATAGCTGAGGGCTTCAAACCGTTCGCGAAACATCAATAAGTAACCTGCCCCCATCTCACGATCCCTAGCATTAGGCTGGGCGACGAGATAGCGACCGTCAACTCTGGAAAGAATTAAGTAATAGATTTGGCTAAACATTTTGATTGGTCATTGGTCATTCGTCTTATGTCATTTGTCATTTGTCATTTGTCATTCGTCATTTCTTCTGTAGGGGCGGGTTTCACGACTATCCTGTTTTTCTCTACCCAGATGGGGCTAAACTCGCCCCTAAACCTACCCCTAAATGAATTATTTGAGATTTTCTAGGCGAATGCGCGGGTCAACAAATTTGAGCAGCAAATCAGCCAGTAAGTTACCGACAATCAGCATCACCGCCGCCATCATCAAGGCTGCCATCACCAGATAGGTATCTTTAGCTGTGACCGCTTGTAATGTCAATCGCCCTAAACCGGGCCAATTAAAGAAAAATTCAGCAATAAACGCACCACTTAACAAACTAGCAAATTCAAAACCCAGGATGGTGATTAGGGGATTAATGGCATTCCGTAAGGCATGGACATAGATGACCCGATTTTCTGGAAGTCCCTTGGCACGGGCTGTTTGGATATAATCTTGCCGCAAAACATCCAACATTGCCCCGCGTGTAATTCGTTGAAGTCCGGCAAAACTGGTGATCGAGAGGGCAAGGGTTGGTAAAATCATGTGCCATCCAATATCCAGGACTTTACCAATGGGTGACAAATCGGCATGATTAATACTGGTCATGCCACCCACAGGAAACAGCGGTGAGGTGTATTGGGCGATAATTAGCAGCACTAAGGCAGTGATAAAGCTGGGAAAACCCTGACCGGTATAACTAATCACCTGTAAAGCGCGATCGGTAAAGCGGCTTTGCTTGACAGCGGCAATAATTCCTAGCGGAATCGCGATCGCCCAAGTGACGATAATCGAGGAAATGGCAAGCAGTAAGGTGGCAGGGATACGTTCCCAGAGTAGAGACGATACGGAACGAAAATAAACAAAACTCTCACCAAAATCTCCTTGAGTCACCACTCGCACCAGCCAGCGCCAATATTGCTTGTAGGCAGGTTGATCCAAGCCAAATTGCTGTCGGAGTTCCTCAATTCGTTCCGGGGAAATCTTGGGATTTTGCCGCAGGGTGTCCAAGTAATTGCCTGGTGACAATTGAATGATGGCAAAACTGAGGGCAGATGCCAGAAATAAGGTTAATAAGGCTTGCAGGAGACGTTTGACGATGTAGAGAAACGTCTCACTGGTGACAATCCGTAGAAACCCCGTCCATGCCTCATCTAAGCCCTGACGAGTTGAAGAATCCTGTGTTGAAGAAGTCATTCGTCCTTTGTCTTAACTAAAGAAGATAAGCTGTCATGCATTTAAATTGGGAATGGGTAGCGAGCAAGATGCTCGCACTACAAGGATTTCGCCCTTATTGATATTAAGGTTTAAATGCCGAACAGCTTACCCAATCACCAAGGTCTAATACTCAACCAAGGTAACAATCGGCGCATCAGGCAACTTCTGACGCCCCTGTAAATCCCTTAGTTCGATGATAAAACTAAAGCCCACCAGTTCACAGCCAATTTTTTGCACCAGCTTGGCAGTAGCGGCGGCGGTACCTCCGGTGGCGATTAAATCATCGGCAATCAGAATACGACAACCGGAATCAAAGGCATCTTGATGAACTTCTAAGCAATCCATACCATATTCGAGTTCATACTCAATGGTATGCACAGCAGATGGGAGTTTACCCGGTTTACGCACAGGGATAAACCCAGCGCCGAGTTGATAGGCGAGGGGAGGACCAAAAATAAAGCCACGGGATTCGATACCGACAACATAATCTGGCGTGAGTCCCGCCTGTTTACAGGTTTGAGCCAGAAGGTCAACAGTGTAGCGTAGTCCCTCTGGGTGGCGCAGCAGGGGGGTGATATCCCGAAATACGATTCCAGGTTTGGGAAAATCGGGGATATCCCGAATCAGCGACTTTAAATCCATAGGTAGATAAGCTTCTTGAGCAAAGGGTTTAACAATTGAATCAAGGAAGGAGACCGATTGTGAGTTATTGTGCCATGATCGCATCGGAAAGGGTGGGTCAGTGAGTTGCCATTGGCTACCAGCCAAATCGTACACTAGAAGTTCAGAGGTTGAACGATGAGGAGATAAGCTATTCCGGACACTGTCTAGCCAATACCCATAATTCTGGGCGGCGATCCAATCCAGCCACCATTCAATGATGACAATTGCTCAATTTTGGTCAACGGCACAAATGCTGAGATAAAAAAGTCAGGTATTCCACATAATCTCTAATTTAATTGGAAATTATTTCTGTATAGAAGACAAGTTCAACTACAATCGCTACTTAGATTCAGTCAGGAACCCCACAGCTACAAGCTGGGGGCTTGGAATTTAGCCCATACCTGACCAGAAGACCAGAGTAATCTGGTAGCCGTTATGGGGAAGCGTTAAAGTTCCGACCTACGGGTGCGTGCCAGCCTGTAGCTCTCGAAATCCAGCATTAAACAGGTGTACAAGGGTTAAGCCAGTGTGTTGGATAAAGTACCGCCCAATAACCACTTCGAGGCAAACTTTACCCTGGAAACAGGAGATAATCAACTCATGTTTGTTCTAGTTGTAGACAAAAACAGAAAACCTCTCAACCCATGTCATCCGGCACGGGCAAGGAAGTTTCTCAAAGAAGGAAAAGCCGTCGTACTGCGACGCTATCCATTTACCATCATGCTCAAAAATGTGGAGGAGGATTGTGATAATCAACAAGAGTATCGACTCAAGTTAGATCCTGGTAGCAGGACAACGGGTATTTCTATCCTCAAGGACAACACAATAATTTGGGCAGCCGAATTAAATCATCGCGGCTACTCAATTAAACAGTCCCTAGAGTCTCGCCGCGCCCTACGGCGAGGGAGACGGAATCGACATACCCGTTATCGTAAGCCCCGATTCAACAATCGTAATCGCGCCGATGGTTGGCTGGCTCCTAGTCTTCAGCATCGAGTAGACACCACTCTGACATGGGTTAATCGATTGAGACGTTTTTGCCCAATTACCGCCATATCAATGGAGTTGGTTAACTTTGACACTCAACTAATACAAAACCCAGAAATATCTGGCATAGAGTATCAACAGGGTGAACTAGCTGGGTACGAGGTGCGGCAATATCTCTTAACCAAATGGGGGCGGCAATGTGTTTACTGTGGCATTGAAGGTGTCTCCCTGCAGGTCGAACATATTCATCCCAAATCTAAGGGAGGGAGTAACCGAGTTAGCAATCTTACTTTGTCTTGTGTTAAGTGCAATCAGAGAAAGGGAAACAAGCCTATTGAACAATTCCTTTCTCGTAAGCCTGACCTGCTTAAAAAGGTTTTATCGCTAGGAAAGTGTCCCCTCAAGGACGCAGCAGCAGTTAACTCAACCCGATGGACGCTGTATCGGGCTTTGTCTGAAACAGGTCTACCTGTAGAAACCGGAACTGGTGGTAGGACAAAGTTTAACCGAACCCGTCAAGAGTTACCCAAAACTCATTGGCTGGATGCTGCCTGTGTCGGTCAATCAACCCCAGACAAATTACAGGTGTTGATAGATAAGCCGCTAATCATCACTGCTACAGGTCATGGTACTCGGAAGGTGTGTCGCACTGACAAGTACGGCTTTCCTGTACGTTATGTCCCTAGGAGCAAATTTGTTCATGGTTTTCAGACTGGTGATATCGTCAAAGCGATTGTCACTAAAGGCAAAAAGATAGGAACTTACATGGGTCGTATTGCTGTACGAACTACAGGTAGTTTCAACATTGCAACACCCAATGGCTTAGTCCAAGGCATTAGCCACAAATATTGCAGTCGTGTACAAGGGAAGGATGGATACCAATACACTTTCTCTCGGAAGTCCTGTCGGACTGCTGTTTATGTAAGGGGACGAATTCCTCCCCATACATAAATGACAGGGGTTTCCATTCGTTCCCTTACCAACCCCAATTTTCAATGATTCTTTCTGTAAGCGTAATGCCGACAAACAGTCCTGCTGCTCCATCCCATCCCGTCATTTTAGATAATTTACTCGATCCAGATATCTCAGATCGGGGATGTCCGTCACGAACTCGGCAGCAGATTGACCTGATTTTACTTGCCATTGAAGCGCTGGAACTGGGCGGTTCTGAGGCGATGCTGCTGGTAGCCAAACAGCTAGAACTTGAGGACATTATTAACAATCGGGTGGTTCTTTGGCGTCTACGCTGCACTAATCCCTTGCGACGCTCTCACACGCGCCGTCCCCTGAATCTAGAAGAAGCCAAAGCATTAGTGATTATAGCTAGTTATCTGGCTCGCCGGATGACGGTTGTGATCCGACAACTGCTTCTGGCTTACGAACAACTGAGTCAAAAGCAGGTTCCCATCGAACAACATTTTCGCTTGTCCTCCTATCTAGAGCGGTTCCGGGCGCATTTCCGCAGCCGGATGAACCCACGACGAGCAAAAGTTTCTGTCTACAATACCGATGAAAAGTTAAATGAGCTAGCATTGTCGCTGTTAGCGCAGTTGCTGTTTTGTACAGGAACCTCTGGTATGCAGCGATTTTGGATCAGTTTGTTTGATGGAGAAGTTGGATGAACGATCCGAACCAAAGTTGAGAGCGTCCGTAGCTATAATAGTGGATTCCATAAGGAAAAAACGATGACAATTCGACGCCAGTACAGTTTGCCCAACTGTACGCTGATCCTAGAGGGATTAAGTGATACAAACTCCGCAGGGGGAGATCAGCTCGATGCTCGTCCCCTAATGACGATTCTGGTTAACGCAGAATGCCGTTTTATGGGTCAGCCGCAACCCATTAGCGGCGGACGAGATTTTTTTGAGAGCTTAGTTCAGTCGGTTAGTCGCTATGCTCAAGAATTTTTGAGTCATATCCCTCACCCCCAACTTGATGGCGCTAAACCGCCTTTAGTGCATTTACAATCACTTCCGGATAAAAACTTGCACCGTTTAAGGGTGGGGCAACCTGCAGAGGCACTTTCGGGTGTTCCCTCTGATTCCCATAGCGCATCCGGGACTTCTGCGGGAGGGATAGATGGCAAAAATCCTGTACAGCTTGATTTAACCACGGTACAGCTATTTGATTTAGTTGAGGCGATCGATCAGTTCCTCGCGGATCAGCACACCTTGCCTGATCTGGCTGTACCCTTACAACCGATTTCCCGACGGTATCGCCAAGCTGACAAATCCGTCGCCCAAAGAAGCGCACCTGCTGCGATCGGGGTGACGAGTTTAGCTGTCGCAGCGTTGGCATTGTTCTTGGTTCCTGTTCCAGAAGTGCGTCCGCCCAAGCCAGCCTCTGAGTCGGAGGTTACGGAAACAACCTCCCCAACCCCGGATAGCCCCGATCAGGTGACGCCAACTCCCACCTCAAGTCCCCCTTCGGCGGCTGAACTGGAAAACGAATTAACCTCCAGTCGAGAGATTACCAATCCAACGGAGTTGAGTTATTTGAAGCGTTATCTGTACAGAGAACTTGATCAAAAATGGGATAACCGGGAAGGGTTAAGTCAGAATTTAGAGTATCAGGTTACGGTTGGCGGAGACGGAGATATTTTGGGTTATAAGCCGATTGAGGATACGCCTATTGATAGTGCAGAAAACACGCCTTTACCGGAGTTGAGCTATATTCCGACAGAAGGCGGTACAGCAACTCGCGAAACCTTTGCTTTATTCCGGGTGGTATTTACCCCAGGTGGTGTGTTGCAAATCAGTCCTTGGCAAGGCTATCAGGAAGAACCTGGTTTAGGACCAGAAATCACGGATCGGACGTCACTGAGACGGTTAAATAATCAACTCTACAACACGTTAGACGAACGGTGGGAAGGAACACCGTTATCACGAAGACCATTAAATTACCGAGTGGCTGTCACTGACGATGGCACGATCGCGGACTACGAACCCACCAATCAACCCGCTTGGGATTATGTAGCGGAAACACCGTTGGCAGAATTAGCTGACCCAGAAGCGGCTGGTATTGGCAGTGGGGAAACCGGATTTGTTCCTGACCAACCCTTAGCTCAGTTTCAGGTGGTGTTTAAGCCGAATGGTGTGCTGGAAGTTAGTCCCTTACGGGGATTCTGATGAGATGAGGGAGTTATCAGTTATCAGTGAGCAGTTATCAGTTATCAGGAACAGGGGGAGATGGGGAAGAATTTTCGTTAATTTGTGCAAGTCGTCCCTGTAATGGTTGAAGATAGGTCGTAGGGTGGGCATTGCCCACCAGCCTTAAATCAAGCTGGGCGGTTTAAACCGCAGCTACTAAACCCGCCTTCGCGGGTTATAACAATTAGGGTCTGCTGAATAAGTCTTGTAGTGGGTTAGGGAGCAGGGGAAGCCGGGGAAGCCGGGGGAGCAGGGGGAGCAATGATACATTTTACCTGATAGCGGTGCAAGGGTATGAAAGGGTTTTACCTTATGTTCTTGAAGGTCTCTACGGCTAACGGCTATTACTACACTGATGCTCTAGTCTTATCCCGGTTTTCTGTTCCCTGGTTCTTTTTATTTGTTCTTCCTCTGGCTCCTTTTTTACGATTCTTATCTCCAAAACTATCATGAAGCAACGTATAAAAACAGGGGATAATAAATAGGGTTAATCCCGTTGCTAGTGACAATCCCGAAAATACTACCACACCTAACGGTTGTAAAAACTCTGACCCTTTGCCAATTCCTAATGCTAAAGGAAACAATCCTAAAACTGTGGTAATAGTGGTCATCAAAATGGGTCGTAACCGTTGCGGTGCGGCTTGTAAAATGGCGGTTTTGCGGTCAACCTTTTCCCGGTAATAAATTTGATTGGCAAACTCCACCATTACGATCGCGTTATTCACCACAATCCCTACCAGCAGTACCGCCCCCACTAGAACCGTTGCACCCATGGCGGTTTGGGTGACATAGAGTCCCAAAATTCCTCCAGCTAAGGCGAGGGGTACAGTGAGCATAATCACTAAGGGGTCAATTAGGGAATTATACTGTACCGCCATCACCACAAACACCATAAATGCGGCTAATCCTCCCAGTATCTTCAGGGAATTTTGGAGTTGTTGATTGGTTTCACTGGCGGAACTGGGTAAAATAGAAACCCCCTCCGGTAAATCTAATTCAGCTAATACCGCATTGGTTTCCGCTAACGCCTCACTCAAGGTTGCACCTTCATTCAATGTCCCCGCAATTAAGAACACCTGACGCTGATTAATCCGCTGAATTTCACCCGGCGCTTGTCCTTGATCAATTGCGGCGACATCACCCAATTTTATTTGGCGATTATTAGTCGTAAATAGGGGTAACTCTTTGATCTGAGACACACGCTGAATCGCCGCTTGATCAAGCTGTACCCGCACATCCACTAAGCGATCGCCCCGTTGTAACTGTGTCGATACCGAACCTGCGATCGCGGTTTGGATGGTATCACCAATTTCCTGTGCAGTTAAACCCAATTGGGCGACTCGTTCCCAGTCGGGACGAATCTGAATTTCGGGTTGGCGATCATCTGCATCCGGGCGAAATTGGGCTAAGGTTGCACGTTCATCTAACGCTTTTAAGACTTGACGCCCTGCGGCTTCTAATTGCTGCGTGTTGGTTCCTTGTAAGCCAATATCTAAATCCGCCCCACGAACCGGGGAATTACTTAAAATAATCCCCCGTACTTCACCCGGGCTGAGGCGCAGACGAGTTTGGACTAAATTTAAGGTCTGCAATTCTTGATTGACTCGTCCAATAAATGTCTCGACATTACTATCCGATTTCAGCGCAATTGTACTTGTCCCCCGTAACAGGTTTTCTGAAGTATTTCCCCCAAACAAAAACCCGCCGGATGTGGTAAACGCATACTCAGTTTCTGGCTGCGCCAAGAGAATATCATCCACCGCCATCATCACTTGGCGATTTTGTTCTAGGGTAGTTCCTGGTGGAAATTGGGCAAACATCCGGGCTTGTCCGGTATCAATTCGGGGCAGAATTTCTTGGGGAATTTGACTGGCTAGGGCTAAACTTCCGCCGCCCAAAATTAACACAGCCAGGGCGATAACTAAAATACGATACCGCAGCACCCGTGCTAGAAACCCTTGGTAACTCCGAGTTGCGGCTGCAAAGCGACGATTAAAAGTTTGTAATAGCCAAAATCGATTTAAACCACTGGATCGAGGAATGGCTAATAGGCGAGAAGACAGCATGGGGACTACTGTCAACGCCACCACTAACGACGCAGCGACAGCAAAGCTAATCGTTAAAATTAATTCGCTAAACAGGAGGGAGAAAAAGCCACCAATGAGTAAAAAAGGGAGAACAGCGACTAAGTTGGTACTGGTGGACGCAATTAGCGCTGATTCTACCTCTTGGGAACACTGTTCGGCTTGAGAAATGATGGATTGAGACGGGGCGAGTTGAGTTCCGTTATCGGTTTTGTCCGCAACCTTATCGGTTAAATCCGTCCCTACACTTGGATTATCAGATACACCCGCTGCGATCGTTTCTAGCATAACGATCGCGTTATCCACGACAATCCCCACACCTAACGCCAATCCCCCTAAACTAAACACATTTAGGGATAAGCCAAATAATTTCATTAAAATCACAGCGGCTAGGGTGGCGAGAGGAATGGCGATGACAATAATTAAAGTTTGCCGCAATGAACCCAAAAACAATAGCACTGCAAATGCAGCTAAGGTTGCTCCAATTAACCCCGCACTGGTTACATTTGCAATAGAATTTTGGATAAAAATAGATTCATCCAACGTCGCGACTAATTCAATATCGTCGGTAATTAAACCGGATTGTCGCAACTGTTCAATGCGTTTTTTGACCCCATTGACAACTTCAATTGTATTCGCATCCGGTTGTTTCTGAATACTAACCTTAACCGCTGGTTCTCCATTCAGAAAGACAAATACCCGTCTATCTTCCGTCCCATCAATGACCTCAGCAAAATCCCGTAGATAGACCCGACGAGACAGATTTGTGGCGTCGGCATCGTCTATTTCAAAGGACAAATTCCGCAGTTCTGCCGCATCCTGAAACCGTCCCATGGTTCGCGTCAAAGGTTCCGACTCTTCCCCGCGTAGTCGTCCCCCCGCCACATCTTGATTCCGTTCATCTAAGGCATCTAAGACATCCGTTAATCCTAATCCTAATCGCTGTAAACGATTCGGATCAATCAGCACTCGAACCTCTTCTGTTACCCCGCCAGATACATCCACCGAAGCGACGCCAGGAACCACACTCAGTTCACGGCTAAGTTCTTCATCCGCAAAGACGCGCAAATCTACATCCTTTAAAGATGAAGATTCTAGTGCTAATTCATAAACGGGTAATTGAGACGGATCAAACTTAAATAAACGCGGTTCTTCGATAATTTCGGGTAAATTTGATTGAGCGCGATTATACGCCGCCGTTGCATCATTTAGCGCCTGGTCAATATCACCGCCGGGTCGAAAAAACAGGTCTAAACTAATTCGTCCTTCACGAGTTTGGGAGAAGACTTGGACAACGCCCTCCGTCGCACTTAATCCTTGTTCCAAAGGTTTGGTAATTTCCTCAACCGCTACCTCTGGCGAGATACCGGGCGCTCCTAAACGTAAGCCAATCCGGGGATAGGTAATCGAGGGTAATAAATCGACCTGAATCTGGAGAATAAAGAATATCCCCAGCACAATAACGGCTAGGGTTAAGACTAGGGTACCGATATGGCGGCGAATCGCGATCGCACTAATACTTAATGGGTTAGTTGTCATTTGTCAAAACACTGATTTCACAGATTTATTTAAGAGATTGGGATGGAGAGGTGAGAGGGGAATGATACTGATTTCACGGATTTATTTGAGAGGTTGGGGGTGGAAAGGTGAGAGGGTGTTGACAGGGATTTTACTCAAAGGATGGTTTTCTTTCATTTATTATTAATCGTATCTGGTTAAGTTATAACTCCCTGTTTTCGATACTTAGTCAGCAAAAGTTGTTGATACTTACTTACTGGCTGGTTGATTAGGAGAAACCTCCAACCGATCAACCGACTCAAACCATTGTAGCCATGCTTTTTTCACATCACTGTTAGGCTTATCTGTAGCTGTGCTATGTTGTTGCTTGTACCTCAAAAAGTCGATAAAATCGCTGACTTGGTGTAAGAGTGGCTCCGGCAATTGTTGCAATTTGGCAATGGTGGTTTCGCGAATCGTCATCAGAATTTCCTCGTCCAAAATTTCCCCGTGCTAGTCTTTGACCATTATAGGAGTAGCAACCGTTATTCTGGAGGCGTCAAGCAGCAGCCGTCGGTCAGAATTGGAGGACTTATGGCAGGATTTCAAGGAAATGGGCGAGAGGTTGCCTAGGGTCATCCTACCCCTACTGCTACAATCAAAGCAATCTTGAACAATCTGGGTTATGATAGCCACTCCCCAACAATCGCCCAAAATGAGCTTTGAGGACTATCTCGAATGGGAATCTCAGCAAGAGATTCGCTATGAATATGTCAAGGGTGAAGTCTTTGCCATGACAGGCGGTACGATTCCTCATAACGATATTGCTCTGAATCTTTACACAGCCTTACGTCCTCATCTACGTTCCAGAGGTTGTCGGGTGAATGTCTCAGACGTGAAGGTGCAAGTGAGTCCGAAGAGCATTTACTACTATCCTGATGTTATCGTCAGTTGCGACCCTGAAGACCTTAACGCTCGCAAGTTTATTCAAAACCCTAAACTTATTGTAGAAGTTCTCTCGCCTGGTACAAGTGCTAAGGATAGAGGGGAAAAATTCGCTTACTATTTGACAATTCCCAGTTTGCAAGAGTATATCTTGATTGACTCGGAAACAATCTCTGTCGAACGTTACTCTCGCGGAGAGGGAAGAATGTGGCTTTACTATCCTTATCAGGAGGGAGATACTATCACTCTATCCAGCATTGAATTTGAATTTCCGATTGAATTGCTCTATGAAGGTATCGTCTCGGAAATAGACGAATAAACGCACACCTGATGGACTCTGCTATCTCTTGCCACAGGAGTAGTAACTGTGACGGTTCAGCTATCTAAGCCTGACTTCCACCGACTAACCAGTATCGTTCAAAATTTAGCCGACTTTGCCAATTTACACGAATTCTATTCAAGATATGAGGCATAATCGGTTTGTTACAATCAAGTTAATTCCTATCCTCACATTACCGCTAATGCAAATTATCCTAGAAGTCCCCGATCGCCTGGGTGAAAAACTGCAACAATTGGGCGATTGCCTCCCAGAAGCCCTTGATCGCGCCATTGAGGAACTTACCCGCCCAGAAACCATCTGCTACCAAGATGAACTCCAGATCGTTGAACTGCTTGCCAGTCAACCCAGTCCAGAAGTTATCCTTGCCATCCGTCCAACGCCTGCTTTACAAACCCGCATGAGCGAACTGCTCGATCGCAATAAATCGGGTACACTCTCGCGATCGGAAGAAGCCGAACTTGATCGATACTTGCTCTTAGAACATTGGGTGCGTTTAGCAAAAGCTCATGCTTACAAACACTTACAAACAGCAGCATGAGTTATGTATCAGCAACTCTGCGTCGGCTAGTGACTCAACGCGCCGGAGAGCAATGCGAGTATTGCCGATTTCCCCAAACAGCTTCACTTTTCGCCTTTGAAATGGAACATATCATTGCTGAAAAACATGATGGCATCACTGAAGCTGAAAACCTAGCTTTATCTTGTCCTTACTGCAACCGCTTCAAAGGAACTGACCTCGGTTCACTCGACCCTGAGACACAGCAGCTAACTCCCTTTTTTAATCCCCGTCTTCAGGAATGGTCAGACCACTTCCGGCTGGACGGAGGAACTATCATCCCATTAACTCCAGAAGGGCGCGTAACTGCTAAAATTCTACAATTTAACCTCCCAGAACGTATCCTCGAACGAGAGCAACTCATTACCAGCGGAGAATATCCACCACCTCACCCACAAACGACAGATCAATAAGCTATCTCTCCTCAATCTTGTTCCAAGCCAAAAAGAAACGAAACCTAATTCTAGAATTAGTTTGTTGGGTTTCTAGAAGCGATCGCACTCACAGATGTCCCAGCAAGCAAGCTATAGTTGGCTTATGGGAACGCAGGGTACAAGGTTAATTTGACGGTGAAATTAGACCCGAACACCATCAATGAATTAGTCGAACTTCTCCAACCCTTCATGGAAGATGAGCGCAGCCGCCGCTCGATCCTAATCCTAGCGCTGGGTAATGATGCATCGGTGTTACAGCGCATCACTTGGAATGGTACTGTGACGACATTCATCCCGGAGATGGTGGAAAAGCTAGCGGACTATGGCGAAATTGCACCGGGTAAACCAGCACTTTGGGCATTGTTGGAGTGTGTGCGATCGCACTCTGGTATCGATAGACAACAACGTATCGATAAACTGCGTCCTCGGATTGATTTAGGATGGCATTCTGAGCGAGTAACGGATACGTCTGATATTGATGCTCTCGTGGAAAACGTGCGATCGCGTCTCTATGATGATATCCAATCCTGGTATGGCACAATGCCGCTTTGGGGCGTGGATCATTGGGTACCGTTGGGTGATTTGTTTGTGGATGTCAATATTCTGGAGGAGTTGAGCAGTAGTCGTCGGTCAGAATTGCAGGACTTATGGCAGGATTTTCAGGCAAATCCCGGTTATCGTAGTTTAGATCGCATCGGCTTGGGCAAAGAACGCCAGCGGGTATCAGGATTAGAGGTGCTGGCGAAGAATAGCAACCTGATGGTTGTGGGTAAACCCGGTTCAGGGAAAACAACCTATTTGCAGCGAGTGGTGACGGAATGTAATCAGGGAAATTTACAAGCGTACCGGATTCCTGTATTGATTAAACTGCGAGAGTTTGTAGACGATGGGCGGGAATTTGCCTATTCGCTAAAAAGGTATCTAGAGCAATACTGGCAGTTATCGAATACCGAAACTCAATTAGTTCTGAAGCAAGGTAGAGCGCTAGTTCTGCTGGATGGATTGGATGAGGTGACGGGGGAGGATGGGAAGAACATCACGAAGGAAATCAAGCGTTTTGCTCGTACTTATCCGCAGGTACAGGTAATTGTAACCCGTCGAACACAAAGTCAGGAATCGCGATTTGAGCGGTTTGATTATGTGGAGGTAGCGGATTTTAATGAAGCCCAAGTGCGAGCATTTGCAGAACATTGGTTTAAGGCGATAGTGCGGGATGAGTCGGCGGGATTGGCAAAGGCGCGGGAGTTTCTGGAACAGCTTTTTTTGGAGGAGAATAAGCCGATTCGGGAGTTAGCGATTACGCCGATTTTGCTGAGTTTGACTTGTCTGGTGTTTCACCAGACGGAGAAATTTTACTCGAAGCGTTCCAAGCTTTATCAGGAGGGGTTAGAGTTGCTGCTGGAGAAGTGGGATAAATCGCGGGAGATTGAGCGGGATGAGATTTATCGGGATTTGTCGGTAGAGCGAAAGCTAGAGTTATTGAGCTATTTGGCGGTGAAGAAGTTTGAGCAAGAGCAATATGTGTTGTTTGAGCAGGAGGAGTTAGAGCAGTATATTGCTGAGTTTCTGGACACTGGACAGCGAGATAGTCGGGCGGTATTAAAGGCGATTGAATCACAGCATGGATTGTTAATTAAGCGAAGTCAGACAGTTTGGTCATTTTCACATCTGACATTTCAAGAGTATTTAGTGGCAAAGTGGTTTTATATTCAGAAAGATTTTCAAGGCATAGTGGAAAAGATAACAAATTATCATTGGCGAGAAGTTTTTCTATTGATAGGGGGAATGTTACCCAATGCAGATTGTGTGCTGAAATTGATGAAACAGCAGACTGATGCTCTGTTGCAAGGAGATGAGAAGCTCCAGCGACTTCTTACTTGGATCAATCGAAAAGCTGAATCGGTTGAAGTTTCCTATCCACGCTCTGCGGTGAGAGCCTTCTACTTTGAGAATGAATTAGATGGGGCTTATGCTATTACTGGTCTTGCTTTAATTAGAAGCCTTACCCTGATTCCTAACCTTGCTCCTTATCTGGCTAATTATCGATGGAGACTTGACAGTTTTATAAATGAATTTTTTGGCTTTAATTTAACAGTAAAGCTTAATTTCTCTTTCTTGCCTAAATTAATTTTCGATGCCGCACTGGAGCAGGATCTACAACACCTAAAGGACTTGTTGCCAGATACATCTGGCAGTAATCGGGAAGAATTTGAGCGATGGTGGCAGATCCATGGTTCTATTTGGATAGAGGATCTCAAAAGGGTAATAATTCAACATTATAACTATCACTGTCACTGTGCTGGATTGCAGTTCAGCGAACAACAGAGGGAATTATTGAGACTTTACCATCAAGCCAATTCATTGCTAGTGGAATGCTTGGGTAGTAATTATATGGTTAGCAGTGAGGTGAAGCAGAAATTACAGGAGACGTTGCTATTGCCGATCGCAGAAATCGAAAAACGCAAACAGGAACAAGCATCTGTTCAAACCTCTAGTTCCGAGAGAGTTGTAAAATTAGAGGAAGTGTATCAAAGCGCAACAACCAATTTAACCCCACAAACCTCGACAACAACTATGCCCTCCCCTAAACGTGATCAAGTCTTTATTAGCTATAGTCATAAAGATAAAGTCTGGCTGGAAAAACTCCAGACTATGCTTAAGCCGCTAATCCGAAGTAACAAAATCTCACTTTGGGATGATACCCAAATCAAACCCGGAGCCAAATGGAGAAACGAAATTACCCAAGCTCTCGCCGCCGCGAAAGTTGCTGTATTAATGGTAAGCTCAAATTTCCTGGCATCTGACTTTATTGCTGAACAAGAACTCCCACCTCTCCTCAACGCCGCAGAACAAGAAGGACTAACTATTATTTGGGTCTATTTGAGTGCTTGCTTGTACGAAGAGTCAGAAATTGGAGACTATCAAGCCGCTCATGATACGGCTGAACCCCTGGATACTCTTGAAATTGGAGCGCAAAATCAGGTATGGCGGACAATTGGTCAAGCAATCAAAGCTGCTGCAACGGAAACATCGGCAAACCCTTAGATTGCCCACGGTTGTATTCTGACACCGCATCAGTCGGTCTAAGTCAGGTGTCTGCTTATACACAAAATAGGCATAACAATAAATTTATTGTAGAAGTTCAAACCCAACAGGTGTGACAATTTTGTCCTGGGTAGAACTTCTACTTTTAATCCTGTTGGGAGTCGAGATGTTTATTTATGCTGACCTGGCAGAGGGGCGTTAACCTTTAATCTGGGTGTACCATACAGCAACAAAGGAAGTTAGGCTATGGCAAAAATGGAACGGGATGCAGAACGAGAAGAGCGGATCACAATGGAAATTGTGGTGGATGCTTATGGACCAGAAGAGCAGGCAATGGGCTGGTACTGCTACTTGCAGGATACGATGCAGTTTCCCTTCACAGCCGTCTGCATCAGTAAGCGACGCATTTCCCCAGTGAAAGAAAAGGCAACCGTAGAAGTGTTAGGGATGGCACCAGAGGAGGAGTGTGAACAGGAAATGTTTGTGGAGATTACCTGGGATGACGATACGCTAGCAGTGCCGTTGATTCAGCTAGAGGCTCCAGAGGCAGATGCACAAACCCAACAGGCGATCGCGGATTGGCATTACTGGGTGAATCAAGGCTATGAGTTTGGGTAAATCACCCAATTGATCAAGATACTCCAACAAGCAAGGTACAAAATATCAAGACTCCCGCTAGCCGTTGTTGATGAGCCTATTTTTTAAGGAAGACTGGGCGAAGAAGAATGTGGTGGAGGTAATGCGGGAGATTGGCAGTCATGCCCCAGAACGAGGGTTAACGCCGGAAATTCTGGATGAGATTTTGCAGGATGAGTAAGGTCAGGTACGTGGCTGATACGAATGTATTGATCAGTTCGTTACTGTTGAAGAACTCGACCCCGTTTCAGGCGGTTGAGCAGATTTTCCTTTTCAGAGCAATTCAAATTTTGACCCCGCGTGATTTTCTGGATTCTTAGGGGGAGGTTGAGTGATGCCAACTACAGAGGGACTAGGTTTCCCGATGACCTGAAATTTCGTGGTAGAATAGCTAACTGTACTGAATAGACCAAAATACGGTTTGGTCAAAAGCATTCGGTATAGTTTCAGATTCTGTTTTTTCCGATAAAAGTAAAATATAGGTCAATTATCACACACGGCTCCTTCGGGTATATGGATATCAAACTGATTTTAGTGGTCTTAACCATTCTTTTTACTGTATCCGCTCTCATTTTTGGCACGAAGAACGGGTTCTATGATTCAGACAACTATCACGGCAACGGTTCAGCCCACTAAGCTGGGATAAGCTAGCCTAGATATTGGCTACCTGTTAATTGAGCAATAGCATGTTATATCATGTCCTGACGATTGCCCATAATTGCAATGCCGTAATAACAAGGGTTTCAGGCGTTTTTATTCGGGGTGTTTGACCGGACATGATATTACTGGTATTCCGTCAATACATTCGTTGATAGAATCAGGTTATTACAGGAAGTTAACCACAAAAGCAAGGCTGAAAATACCAAGGAATCAGGTTTATAAGCATTGTCGATGTATAGGGTTCTTCAAGTGAGTGGGTTGTCAAGCAACTGGCAAAGCGCAGAACCGTCTTCTCAAAGTTCATGAGCAATCAACGCCCAGTGACATCCTCAGCAGAGGATGATCAATTAGCCTGTTTTGCCTATGGTGTTGGTCATGGTGCAGAGGGAGTTTGTTTGCTGGTGCAAATGGGACCCCACCGCATCCTAATCGATTGTGGGTTAGAAGACATTTCGCCGCTAAAAGCTCAAGCTAATTTGCCGGCAGATGTGGTTTTATGTAGCCACGCCCATAGCGATCATGCCAAAGGGTTGCTAGCACTACACCAAGCATTTCCGCAATTACCAATTTACGCCAGTGAAGTCACAACTCAACTATTACCCCTAAACTGGACGCATTTACCACCAAAAGAGATTCCCGGATTCTGTCAAGCGCTTCCTTGGCGATCGCCGATTGAATTCCGAGAAGGATTAAGCGTGCAATTGTTTCCGGCAGGACATCTACCGGGAGCCGCTGCTTTTTTATTAACTTATACCAGTCCAAATCGCACCTATCGACTCCTGTATACAGGTGACTTCTTTATCTCAAATTCGCGGTTGGTCGAAGGGTTGTCTATTGAAGCCTTACGAGGTACAAACCTAGATGTCTTGATTATCGAAGGGAGTTATGGTACTGCGCGACACCCCCATCGGCGCCAACAAGAGAATCAACTTGTCGAACGAATTGATCAAGCATTGGCGGCAAATCGCTCTATTTTGCTACCTGTACCTACCTTAGGTTTGGGTCAAGAAATCTTGATGCTGCTGCGGAGTCATCATCAGTTTACGGGACGCAATCTGGATATTTGGGTGGATGGTACGGTTGCCAAAGGATGCGATGCCTACTTAGAACTCCTACCTCATCTCCCCCCATCGGTACAAAACTTTGCTCGCCATCAACCCTTGTTTTGGGATGAACGGGTGAAACCGCGTGTACGTCGCTTAGATGAGCAGCAACGAAGTGCGATCGCTCAAAACACCAGCATTGTTCTAACGGACGAAACGGCTGACTTGAGGGTTTACTGTCATTCTAACCCCACATCTTGGACAGTGCTGCAACCCGAACGCCTGAGATATCCGCCTCCAACCCATGACTTGGGTAGTACGGATATAGAAACTTATCTGTTAACTGAGCATAGCGATTGTTTAGGAACCACTCAGTTAATCCATAATCTTCGTCCTCAACATATTATTTTTGTTCATGGCTCTCCCACGTATCTGGCTGACTTAACTGGATTGGAAGAGTTACAAAATCGCTACCATCTCCATACCCCATCATCAGGAACTCTAATTGAACTGCCAATTGGAGAGACATTTATACAGCCAGCACCACCACCAGAAACCAATTACGAAGGAGAGCTAACCGAGTTGGGTACGGTGGTTACTATCACGTTACCAGAGGCAATTGCGGCTGACCCGCGCTGGCAAGATTTCGCGGATACAGGTTTAGTGGAAGCTCGTTGGCAAGGAGAGGAACTGGTATTACGCGGCTTGTCCCAACGTGAACTGCTTAATCAGAGCAGTTCGGTGAAGATGCCTGCTAATATTGAATGTTGTGCCAACTGTCGCCATCAACGGGGTCAGCGCTGCTGGAATTCTGCCTCTCCCCTCTACTCGTTTAAAGTTACACCAGAGGGATATTGTCCAGTGTTTGAGCCGACCGCACCTCCCCCAGAAACTTAGTTAGGGTTTGCTGAATAAGTCTTGTGGTAGGGTAGGGAGCAGGGAAAGCTGGGGGAGCTGGGGGAGTTGGGGGAGCTGGGGGAGTAATGATACATTTTCCCTGATAGCGGTGCAAGGGTATGAAAGGGTTTTACCTTATGTCCTTGAAGATGATCCAACTGATAACTTGATTAAACCCGCCCTTCTAGAGGAGCAGAGGAGCGGGGGGTAAACAAATGACCAATGACCAATGACACCTAATTTTTTACTCTTGATTCGACTCAGGGAAGCGCGGGTGAATTTGTTCCGCTTCTGGACAATCGTCAGACACAAGCGGGTCAAAATTTCCTCGCGTCACAGAAGCCAGTTTTTGAGTAACTGAACCGATGCTTTCTAAACGAACCATTTCCTCCCAGGAGCAAATTTCGTCTTCTTCGTCAGTTTCGTAGCGAATGGTGACTAAATCCCCTTCAATATCAACAATATGAGCGCGTTCAATCCAACGTTGCTGATCCCGCAAGAAAATACAGACCTCACGACCATCGCAACACAGTTGATAAATCTTGCGGTGTAGCATATTTGGCTTCTCCTAAGCAGATAACTCTTCCAATACGTCTGGGAGCAAGTCGCCCCGGTCTTTAGGATAATTCAGGGACAGTTTTTATCCAAGCTTAACTTCGGATCAGATGACTCAGTTTTCCTTCGTCAACGACGATATCCCTACTATTGCTATACTTCTCGGTCAATGCTTAAAAGTTTAGCTGGCATTTCACCGGAATTTTGATCATCAATTCAGGATATTTTTCACTAGACAGAAAAAACCTTAAGATTTTAAACGGAATCGGGACAAGATTGGCTATAATCTTGCTCAAGGTAAAGGTGGAGAGCAATTTCACCTGTGAGCAAATAACCGATATTTGAGGGATTGGCATTGGTAAAAAGCCACACAAAGGAAAGCACAAAGGAAAGAAAACCGTGTATTTCGCCATTGAGACTAGCGCACTTTAATCCAGGTTATACATCCTGGCTGATAGGTACTATGTAGGTGTTTAAAGTTTAGACATGCTCGGAAAAATGCAAATTTTATCAGGATTTACTGAGTAAAATTTACTTGGGCAAATGTCCATATATCCAAGCGCTGAATCTTTAATTACAGCGCCAGACTTATAACCTCTTCCCACCTTTAGTTAAGGGTTGTGTTAAGGGTTTACTTTCACCGCTGACTTGCCAGCCTTTTGTTGCTTGACAAATCACACCTGAAAGGAATTAACCCTTTGGTAGCATTTTAGCACATTAAACTGGTGATTTATAGGGGAATTGAGTCTCACGCCGTTAAGTTACTCAATGGAAAAACTACGCCGTGAGATGAATCACCGGACAAGTAAGCTAACGCTATTCAGTTTCGCGGTGCTTAAATCCAGATTTTTGCTAACCGACGACTCCCTTGATTGGCTTCCAGCCCAGCCGATTTTAAATTTTTCCCTGAAACGTGAAGCAAAACCTGCTGTAGATCCTTGGTTACTGATCACTCTATGTTGATCCCAGTTGAAGCTGGGGGATTTACACGCCTGTTAAAGCACTTTGCCTGTGCAGATCCGGAAATGACAGAAAACGAGTATTATGAGCCTCCCGCTCTATTTGACCCGACTTCACCGCCTCATAAAGCACAGTCAAAGCCTCAAGGTCTGATGTTTGATACCCTTTTATTTCCAGAATTTGGCGAATTAGCCCCTCAGAAGCAACGCTGAGGCAGCCGGTTTTAAGAGCCGATTGGACAAGAGTGCGAAGAATCATGGTAACCAAGCATTTGTAATCATAGGGGGTACTCCTAACACTATCGGCGATCTTCGTGTTAAAGACCTTGATAAGTGTCAGTTGCTTGGTGTGATTCTCAACGCAATTTAGAGTGATGTGTGTCACTCTATAACCAACTTACTGCCTGTAGGCACCCCTGAACCCTCAAATTACAAGAATTGCTTATGTACTATCCTAAAGGCTTTTTGTTAAGAATTTGTAAAATTAGCACCGTTTTTTTGAGAAGAGTTTGTTAAAGTTAGTCGTGCCGCTAACTCCAGCCGCTCAATTATTAAGGAAATCAACAGACAGATGTTTGCGATCGCGCTCAAACAGGAGCAATACTCAACCTATATCCTCACTGCCCAAGACACTCAGTCTCGGCTGGAAGTCGTTCCCGAACGCGGCGGTCTGATTTCTCACTGGAGTGTTCAAGGTCAGGACATCCTCTACTTCGATGCCGAACGGTTTCGAGACCCGACCTTGAGTGTGCGGGGTGGTATCCCGATTTTGTTTCCCATCTGCGGCAACTTACCGGACAATACCTACACCCATCAGGGCAAACCCTATCAACTCAAACAGCATGGTTTCGCCCGTGATTTGCCCTGGCAGGTCACAGAACGAGTTACCAATGACTTGGTTAGCCTAACCCTAGTCCTCAATAGTAACGACCAAACTCGCGCTGTATATCCCTTCGACTGGCAACTCACCTTCACGTACCAACTTCAGTTTGAGATTCCGGCGGCGGAGTATCAGGATCAGCTAACCGGACAAGTTTCCTCCTTCAAGGGGGGTTTTGATTGGAGCGAGGATGAAATTGATGTCGCCTTTCGCCAAGTCACCGATCAATCGGCAACGGTGACAGATCAGCAACGACGGTTAAAACTAACCCTGAGCTATGATGAACTCTATTCAACTCTCGTCTTCTGGACGGTTAAAGGCAAAGACTATTACTGTTTGGAACCTTGGAGCGCTCCCCGTAACGCATTAAATACAGGAGAGAATCTCACCAAGTTAGCTCCTGGAGAGAGTTTGGAGACTTCCGTACAACTCAATGTCACTTTTTTTTGAAAAACCCTCTACATTTTTGGTGATTTCTGCTATTGTAGAAAACGGCGCTTAAAAACGCGCATGACTTTGGGTCGCTAGCTCAGCGGTAGAGCACTCGGCTTTTAACCGATTGGTCTTGGGTTCGAATCCCAGGCGACCCATTTCGTCATATTTATTTATTTTTCTTTATAGTCAGGTACTATGGAGTTGATAAAGAAGACTAATTTTAGAATCTTGACGAGATAATTTCCTATAAACTGAAAAATATCTTAAGATTATTCTAAGGATTAAGTTTCTAGAAACGACTAGCTGACAAAAAGCTGACAAAACACCTAAAGTTAGGAGGACTTTTTTATGGCGCTCGTACCCATGCGGCTGCTTTTAGATCATGCGGCAGAGAATGGCTATGGCATTCCAGCCTATAACGTTAACAACATGGAGCAGATCCTGGCAATTATGCAGGCTGCTGATGAAGCTGACAGCCCCGTGATTCTACAAGCCTCTCGCGGCGCTCGCAAATATGCAGGTGAGAACTTCCTGCGCCACTTGATCACGGCAGCAGTGGAAACTTACCCCCATATCCCCATTGCTATGCACCAAGACCATGGGAATGGTCCAGCCACTTGCTACTCGGCTATCCGCAATGGTTTCACCAGTGTGATGATGGACGGTTCACTGGAGGAAGATGCCAAAACTCCAGCTAGCTTCGAGTACAACGTGAATGTCACGGCTGAAGTGGTAAAAGTTGCTCACTCTGTCGGTGTCAGCGTTGAAGGGGAACTGGGTTGTCTCGGTTCTTTGGAAACGGGTATGGGTGACAAGGAAGATGGTCACGGTGCAGAAGGTAAGCTGTCCCGCGAACAATTGTTGACTGACCCGGATCAAGCGGTTGAGTTTGTTGAGCGCACCCAAGTTGATGCTTTAGCTGTAGCCATTGGCACGAGCCACGGTGCTTACAAGTTTACTCGTAAGCCCACGGGTGAAATCCTTGCCATCAGCCGGATTGAGGAAATTCATAACCGTCTACCTAATACCCATTTGGTGATGCACGGTTCCTCCTCTGTACCCCAAGAGTGGCTGGATATGATCAACCAATATGGTGGTGCAATTCCAGAAACTTACGGTGTGCCTGTAGAAGAGATTCAAAAGGGCATTAAGAGCGGTGTTCGTAAAGTGAACATTGATACCGACAATCGTTTGGCTATCACTGCTGCAATCCGTGAAGCGGCTGCCAAAGATCCCAAAAACTTTGACCCGCGCCATTTCATGAAGCCTTCTATTAAGTACATGAAGCAGGTTTGCTCGGATCGTTATCAGCAATTCGGTACGGCAGGTAATGCGAGCAAGATTAAGCAAATGACATTGGATGAGTTTGCGGCTAAGTATGCTAAGGGCGAGTTAGCGGCTGTTACGAAGCAGACCGTAACTGCTTAATTGTTAACCGCGTAATACCCATTTGAGCTAATCCCCCGTTAACATGACGGGGGATTTTTGGGTCAGGTAACAGGGAACAGATAAAAATATCCTAATTCACAAATACCCATGCTCGGCAAGGAATTCAGGTGAAATATCATTTATGGGTAAAGAATTCGCGCTAGGGACTTGATACCCTAGTAATCTCTCAACATACTTGCCTAAAATATCGCTTTCTAAGTTCACCCAGCTTCCTGGCTGCAAATAACTCAAATTAGTTTGGGCATAACTGTGGGGAATAACTGCCACCTTAAACCAACTCCCTTGGGGATCACACTCAGCAATGGTTAAACTGACGCCATTGACTGCAATACTTCCCTTTGGCACCAAAAACCGAGCAATGTGGCGCTGCCATGACTTTTGTAAGGATGCTGGTGCAGTAAAACACATAATCCAGGAATTTGAGGTTTTTACAGAATCCTGAAGTGAACCAATGCCATCAATGTGACCCGTGACAAAATGTCCCCCTAGTTTACTGCCTACTCGTATCGATGTTTCCAAATTCACATAAGTTGCTGCCTGATGTCGTTGCCCCAGAGTAGTACGGCTTAAGGTTTCATCTGAAGCCGTTGCCACAAAACCTTGGGACAAAATTTCTTCAACAGTCAAGCATATTCCATCGACGGCGACACTATCACCAATGGCTAAATCCTGTAGAATCACGGCTGCCTTGTCAGGAAGACAAGACAACTGAAAGCGATCGCCGCCTAGCGGTTGCAAGGTTCCTAGTGATTGAATTAATCCTGTGAACACGATGTCATCAAAGTAGCTGGTCGCGGATCGCCGATTATAGAGGCTCCGTGATAAAATGATTTTGTAGGTAGTGAAGGGTAAGTCTAATTAACTAAGGAACTCTTCTGAACTAACCAGTGTTTAACGATTGGTACTACCCAAGTACCGCGATATACATCAAGCCAGAGTGACAATTTAAGCACTTGAAGCACTTACTTCATAGCTTATCAAAACGAGTCTATCTTAACGTTAGGAGATAAAGCAAGGAGGTGGCAGTTCACCAAAGCGAGGGAGATTAACCACTAGAGAGCTATTGGGGACAAGGATAAACGGTTATGTGTTTTTTTCATAAAGTCCCGAAACAAACGTCCTGAGACTGGGGCATACTTGGAGAAGATAATCTTTTTGATCTCTGCCCAATTCAATGATAGAGGACTGATTTTGGGGTTAATCGGTGAAGTAAGATAAAGCTAGTATGCTTGTTCTAGTTTTAATCCATCCAATGTGGCTTGACTGCTTCGCTTTGATGCCCTCGACGCCGACTGTATTCTAGAGGCTAAGCTAATGATTGAAATGAAAGTTGCTGGAATTGCATTAGATGCTGTCACCCGTAGCCCAATCGTGCTGCTGAAAGACTCACTAGAGCGACGCGCTCTGCCGATTTACATTGGACAAGATCAGGCAAAAGCAATTATCAGCGCTTTGGAACGCCAAAAAGCTCCCCGCCCTCTGACACATGATTTGTTTGTGGGTCTCATGGAAACATGGGAGATGAAGTTGGAGCGGATTATTATCCACTCCCTCCAAGATAATACCTTCTATGCGATCCTCTGCGTTCGTCAGGGTGAAGCTAAAAAAGAAATTGATGCTAGACCCAGTGATGCGATCTCGATCGCGCTTCGCACAGATAGTCCAATCTGGGTGATGGAAGAAGTTATCGCTGATGCATCAATACCCGTTGATCGAGATGCGGATGAAGAGGAACGACAGGCGTTCCGAGAGTTTGTATCGAGCATCCGACCGGAAGACTTTTCCCAGCATAAAGGATTTAAAACGGGCGGTGAAGCTTAAATGATACAAAGATGAGAAATGCATTATCGACGGTTTGGGAAAACCAATCTGTGGCTATCTGTGTTTTCCCTGGGAACCATGCGCTGCTTGGCGGGTGAGTCCAATGCTGAGGAAAACATACAGCACGCGATCGCGAATGGGATTAATCACCTAGAAACCGCCCGTAGTTATGGTAAGAGTGAGCCGTATTTGGGGAATATCCTCAAAAAATTACCCTTACCCCGAGAACAACTCACGATTACCACCAAGCTACCGCCAACGCCTGATTCTCAGGTCATGGATCAGTGGATTGATGAATCCTTAGAGCGTCTACAGCTCGACTATCTGGATTGCTTAGCCATTCATGGGATCAACACCTGGGAACATCTGACCTGGGTCGAGTCCCCTAGAGGGTGTATGCAGGCGATACAAGACGCCTTAGCAGAAGGTCGGATTAGACACCTTGGCTTTTCCACTCATGCTCCCCTAGAGGTGATATTAGCGGCAATCCAGACCAATTTATTTGAATTTATCAACCTACATTATTACTACGTCTTTCAGCGCCATGCTCCAGCCGTAGCATTAGCGAACCAGAAGGATATGGGGGTGTTTATCATATCTCCGGCGGATAAGGGTGGACGATTGTACACTCCCCCAGCGAAACTGGTTGAACTCTGCTATCCCTTTTCGCCACTGGAGTTGAACTATCGTTTTTTATTGAGCGATCGCCGAATTACCACCCTGAGTGTAGGACCTGCTAATCCACAGGAATTGGACGCACCGTTAGCCGTTGCGGATCAAGATGGCTCCCTGACTCCCCAGGAAATTGAGGTGTTTTCTCGGTTAGAAACCCAAGCTGAGACGGCTTTAGGAACGGATCGCTGTAGCCAATGTTACCAATGTTTGCCCTGTCCGGAAATGATTAATATTCCAGAGGTATTAAGGCTGCGGAATTTGGCTGTAGCTTATGATATGACAGATTATGGGACATACCGCTATGGCATGTTTGAAAATGCGGGTCACTGGTTTGCTGGGGTGAAAGGGAATCGGTGTACAAGCTGTGGTGACTGCTTACCTCGTTGTCCGGAACAACTGGATATTCCTGGTTTGCTAGCTGATACTCATCAACGTCTCAATGGATCTCCTCGGCGTCGGCTGTGGGGATAAATTGAGAGCATCCCAATTTAGCAGGTTAGCTGTTTGAGCCGCGATAAGTGTATCCCAGTCAATATCAAATCAGCGTTTAAAGTCAAATTCGGGTAAACTGGGTATCCAATTCCCTGATTTTAATTGCATCTCTATGGTTCCCATGCCCAGTTACCGCCCCAAACAACTCTCCCTTGGTCCATTAGAGGCAGAAATTTTAGAGATTATTTGGCAACTCGGTTCGGCTACCACAAAAGATGTTCACGAACGAATCTTAGCTGATCCAGACCGAGAGTTAGCCTATGCTTCCGTAACCACGGTATTGCGCCGCCTCACCCAAAAAGGCTGGCTAACGTGCGATCGCCAAGATCGGGCATTCCGTTGGCAACCCTTGCTCTCGCAGGAACAGGCGCGGATGCTGCAAGCCCATGATCAATTGAAGCGATTCCTGGCGGTGGGAAATCCTGATATCATCGCCGCCTTTGCCGACAGTCTCGACCAAGCTAGTCTAGAACAAATCGACGCGATCGCCCAGCGTTTGCAAGCCATCCGCGAAGCGAGGGAGGAACAATGATTCATCTCATCCTAATTCTGAGTGCTTTAGCCGTGGCTTGGTTAACCCGAATCAGTTGGTCAGGAAATGAGGGTAGTTATCAGCAGCGCTGGCAAAATGCCTTAACCAAGTTCTTATTTCCGCCACTGCTACTGATGATGACAGCAATCTCTATCGTCTGCATGGGACCCCAAGGGCAAATGGTTTGGCGATGGGAGGGCTGGTTCAGTTATGGTTTAGCTGGCACTTTCTTAGGATTTGTGGGAATTTCAGGGTTGAAACTGGCGTTTGCCGGATGGCGTTCTCAGCAACAGGTTCGCACCTATCCTCTGCAAACCCTTTATGGTAGACCAATCCGCCTTCTCAACACACCTTTAGTTTTTAGCGCTCAAGTCGGATTTTGGCAACCGGAACTGGTGGTGAGTCAAGGCTTATTAGAGACACTGGATGCTGATCATTTGCAAGCGGTTCTCACCCATGAAGACGGACATTTTCATTATCGGGATACATTTTGGTTCTTTTGGTTGGGCTGGATGCGGCAATTCTCTTATGGATTAACTAATACAGAAGCGCTATGGCAAGAACTATTACTGTTACGAGAAATCAGAGCCGATCAATGGGCAGCACAACGGGTTGATTTTTTACTGTTAGCGGAATCCCTGTTGACGGTTGTAAGCACACCGCTGATGCATTCTGAAAGTGTCTGTGCGGCTTTTAGCTGTACTGCACCTAAAAATCGTCTTGAGGAACGGATAGAAGCGCTCTTAGCTGACATCCATTTACCCAACCCAACTCATCTATACTTATCTATCTGGTGTTTATTAGCATGTTTGCCGCTATTTTTAATACCGTTTCACCGATGACTTTCCGTTTTTTAGCTTTCTTCACCGGAAGCCCCACGCCATACCTGTACTTCGACAGGCTCAGTAACAACTCAGGTTGGCGTTGGGATGGATAGGTGGGAAACCGTACAGCAAGTTATTGAACTTGACAGATGGCTGGCTATGCTGTGCGCTCAGTATAACTATTTGTTGGCTGATAGATTCAACGGGTATGAGCAAAACCGCTCCCCAGTCAATGCTTGTCCCTTAATCTGTCATCTGCCTGAATTACAAGACAACCCAGATTACTACTCTCAGAAGAAAACCTTACCTCAACTCAAGAAAACTCATCCCTGGTATAAAGAGATTTACTCTCAAGTCCTACAAGATGTAGTCAAGCGAGTGAAGGTAACGTTTGAGAGATTTATCAAAGGCGATAGCAACGGCCAACGTAGCGGGAAGCCAAGGTTTAAAGCCCGTAACCGATATCGCACCTTGACTTACCCCCAAATGAAAGAGGGGTGCTTGCAGGGAAACCTCATCAACTTACCAATGTTGGGGAAAGTCAAGGTTATCCTACATCGCTCTATCCCTGATGGATTCAAAATAAAAACAGCATCTGTTACAAGGATTTTCACTTCAAAACAGCTAATTATCTACTATCAAAGTATGACTGTGTTGCTCATGAGAATTTAAACGTTAAAGGACTTACTCAAACTAGATTGGCTAAATCTGTGCTGGATGCTGGGTGGTCAAACTTTCTGTCGATACTGACAAACAAAGCCGAAAAAGCTGGTTTGTTGGTAATTCCAGTAAGCGCCCATAACACATCACAGGATTGCTCGAATTGTGGAGAGAAAGAAAGTACCGAAAAAGCTGTTTATGCGTTGGCACAACTGCCCCCATTGTGGATGCAGTCTTGACCGTGACCATAACGCAGCTATCAATATAAAAAATAGAGCGGAGGGGCATCCCGTTCTTAAAGCTCAACGCCTCCTACGCAATAGCCGGATTGGTTGAGAAGCCTACACTATACCTGTACTCAGGTTAGTGTAGGAGTATGTCACAACATAAGACATAAGACAACTTAGTGAGAATCATGATTGGGTTGGTTTGGCATGGGAAGAGAATGGTTGTCGGGATGAGAGAGGGATTCTTCAGCGCCGATAGGAATACGAATATTCCCCATACCCATTGAACCAATACTCACTAAGCCCATCGTTTGGAAACCAACAGCTACCGTTCCCATAGAAACTAGCCCAGCCGAGAAGACTCCCATGGCTACAGAACCTAGGGAGAACACTCCCATGGGAACAAAGCCAATTGAAATTACTCCCATGGGGACTACACCAATAGATACGATTCCCAGAGGAGCAATTCCGATTGCAAAAACTTGAGGCTTGTGGTGGTGAGAAGAGATTTTGGACATGGGACACTGAAGCTGATAACATTTGGCTCTTGATTCTGGCAAAGCGGCAAACCCTTGTCAAAAGACAGGCTGTCAAACTGAGTTTCCCCAGCTTTTCCCCGATCTACTTATCCTAGTGTGAAGAAAGATGTCAGCTATGCTACAATTAGGCTTACGTGCCATAACCCTTGATGTACCAAGGCTCAATCCAGGCATCTACCCAAACGCGATCGCCTAAAAAGCCACCCAGTTAACCGTTGAGTTGACGCCAATGACTGATGTGTGTCCTTGACCAACCGATCGGGTTGATTTATAGAAAAAACTAATCATATCGAATAGAAATTCCAATCGTTAAAGCGAATCGCTAGGTCAAAGCTCCCTTAAACTTAACCTTAAGGAGACGAACGAATAACCGGGGAATCTGCATCTACAACTCCTGATCTCCAGAAAAAATAGAAACAGAGATGAGGAGTTCCAATAATAAAGCCCCAGCTATAAAATGCTAAATTTCTTACCGCCAACCCCAAGCACCGGGAGTCAGGCTTCCGATCCTTTTTTCACGCTCTCGTTGGATATGCTGTGCGTTTTGGGGAAAGATGATCATTTCCAGCAACTTAATCCCCGATGGGAGGAAATACTAGGCTTTACTAATCATGAACTTTTAGCGCAACCGTGGCTGGATTTGATTCATCCACACGATCAACGATTAACAATCGCAAAGCTAGAAACCCTTACCCATAATCCGACAGCATCAATCCGGTTTAGAAATCGCTGTCGTTGTGCAGATGGATCATACAAATCACTGTTGTGGAATGCTTCCATCCACCCCGAAAATCAATTGATTTACGCCGTAGTGCGCGATCAAACTGAATGCAAGCAATCCAAGGAAGCCCTACGAGAGAGTGAAGAACGCTTCCGATGTCTGGTAGAAAATGTTAAAGACTATGCCATTTATATGCTAGACCCAGAGGGACGGGTCATCAGTTGGAATCAAGGGGCTGAACGGATTAATGGGTATCGAGAAGACGAGATTCTCGGTGAATCCGTGTCTCGATTTTATTTACCCGAAGATGTTCAGGCAGGTAAACTAGAGCAAGCCCTAAAAATCGCGGCAGAAAACGGTCGATTTGAGGATGAAAGTTACCGAGTTCGCCAGGATAGATCAAGGTTTTGGGCTAATGCAGTGATTACAGCGCTGTACGACAAGAAAGGGCGATTGCGCGGGTTTACCAAGGTAGTCCGGGATATCACTGAACGCAAACTAGCACAAGAAGCGCTACAAAATGCTCATGATGACTTAGAACGACGGGTTACCGAACGCACGGCTGAACTGGTACAAGTTAATCAGCGACTCAGACGGGAAATTAAGGAACGTAAGCAAGTCGAACATCAACTGCGGCGATCGCAAGCCCAGTTGGAACAACAGACTCAGCAATTGCAAGACGCCCTGCAAAAGCTGAAACACACTCAAGCTCAACTCGTCCACTCCGAAAAAATGTCGAGTTTAGGGCAATTAGTTGCTGGCGTCGCTCATGAAATTAACAACCCGGTTAACTTTATCTATGGGAACCTCAATTACGCCGAGCAATACTTTCAGGATATATTAGAGTTACTCGAACTTTATCAAGAATCCAGTCCCCAGCCCTCAGCCAAAGTTCAAGAGCATATCGAGCTAATCGATCTCAATTTCATTACTACAGATCTGCCAAAATTACTGCATTCGATGAAAGTGGGGGCAGATCGGATCTATCAAATCGTGCGATCGCTGCGGAACTTCTCCCATCTGGATCGTGCTGAGAAAACCTCGGTGGATATTCATGAAGGCATTAATAATACCCTGTTGATTCTGCAAAGCCGCATCAAAGGCAAAGCAAGGCAAAGCACCATTACCGTTGTCAAAAACTATGGTGACTTACCCTTGATCGAGTGCTATGCAGGACAATTGAACCAAGTGTTCATGAATATTCTGTGTAACGCACTTGATGCCTTAGAAGAAGGGTTAGAGAAAGGCGCATTAGGCGAGAGTACTTCATCCAAAAACCCCATGATTGAGGTTGGTACACAGGTGATCAACGAAAACTGGATTGCTATTCGGATTGCCGATAATGGCGTGGGTATTCCCGATTCTGTTAAGCAGCGACTATTTGACCCCTTCTTTACGACCAAACCTGTTGGCAAGGGTACGGGATTAGGCTTATCTATTAGTTATCAGATCGTGGTAGAAAAGCATGGCGGGCATCTCAAGTGCTTTTCGTCACCAGGTCAGGGAACAGAGTTTGTGATTGAAATCCCTATTGAACCTAATCTAGAGCAGTACTGTTGTTCAAAGGTCTATCAAAAGCAGGTAGATTCAAATGTTCGATCATCTCAATCGTCAATTTCTAATTCCTTAAATCGCATGGCATTCAATTAAGGGCATTATGAATTGTCAGGGAACAGTGAGCAATGACACATGAAAAATGACAAATGACAAATGACACATGACGATTTACTTAGATGAGCTTAAATTCTTTGAGTGCAGGCAAAAAGTTTCGGTTTTCATGACTAGGGCGCGTCAGTTTAATTAGGGCAAAGCGCTGGGTGGGAGTTAGGGCTTCCCACTGTTCAGGCATGAGGGAAACGCCAAATTCTTGGGCTTTCGTTTGAACATTCTCAGGAATTATTGTCGCATCCATACAGGCTGGATTAGGATCGATAGGCAGTTCTGAGGCAGGTTTCCCGGTATAATTCGTCACTAATTTTTGTAAATACTGCTGATAGGCTTGGTTTTCTTGGGCTGTGGTTGTGGGCATTTCCACTAACGTCTGACGTTCTTGCTGGGTGAATTGATGCCAGTGGGCTAATTTAAGTTTGACGCCACAGGTGTCTAATTTCATTCGTACCTGCATAGGGATGCAGCGTAAGGAATCGACGAAATCTTGCTCAAATTGGAAGAAGTGAGTCATAGTTTAAATCACAATTATGTAAGGAGATGGTCACTGTTTAAGCTGACATAATATGACATAAGACAAATTCAATGAGGTTTTTTTGCTGTAGTGCGGCGGATAATCCAGTAACTGATGGAGAGAGAGAGAATCGCCAGGGCTAAACCAATAATTTCAAGTCCTCCGGTTTTGTCAAGGTTTAAAATGATAATTTTACGGGCAACGGCAATTAGGGAGGTGACGATAACCAGTTCAACTTGAACAACATGCTTCCGCAGATAAGCAGTAATATTTTCCAGAATTTCCAGGGCAATCAGGACATTTAAAAATAGCCCAAAAATTTCAAA